>JBAWAM010000798.1:0-8829 GCA_049589315.1 Myxococcaceae bacterium | reverse complement strand
ACCGCCTCCGCGCCCGTGAACGACCCGGAGCTCAACGCGGTCCGCAACGCCTTCGACGTGGGCCGTTATGATCAAGCGCTCGACCGGGCACAGGCGCGGATCGACCGCGGCGAGCTCGCCCATCCCGAGCTCGAGCTGCTCCATCGTTACGCCGGACTGGCCGCGTTCAACCTCGACCGCCGGGACGTCGCGGAGCGCCACTTCGGCGCGCTGCTGCGCCTCTCTCCCGACTACGTTCTGGACCCCTTCGAGGTCCCGCCCCCGGCGATCGCCTGGTTCGAGGAGATCCGGAAGAAGCTGGCGCCCCAGCTCGAGCTGATCCGCGAGCAGAAGCGGATCGAGGTGGCGCGGCTGGAGCGCGAGGCCGAGGAGCGCGCCCTGCGCCAGCGCGAGGAGGAGGAGCGCCGGCGGAGACTCGATGAGCTCACCCGGAAGGTCACCGTGCGCACCGTGGAGAAGCGCGCGTTCCTGGTCAACTTCGTGCCCTTCGGCACCGGGCAGTTCCAGCAGCAGCGCACCGGGATGGGCATCACCCTCGCCGCCACCCAGGGCGTCGCCGCCATCACCAGCATCATCGCGTACTTCGCCTACGAGGGCGTGCTGAAGGAGCAGAAGATCCCCTACGACTCGATCACGGGCAGCCCGAAGGAGATCTTCGTCAAGGTGGTGCCGAAGGATCGGCAGGACGAGGCCAACACGTGGCGGGTGGTCAAGTACGCCTCGGCCGGCGCCTTCTTGACCCTGTACGGCTACGGCGTGGTCGACGCGCTCTACCACCACCAGGACGAGGTGGTGACCACCTCGGAGGTCCAGCTCCCGCCCCAGCCCGAGCGCCCCGCCCAGCCCCGGCGCTCCGCTCCGGACGACCCAACGCCCGTTCCACACGGGTTCCTCTTTCCCACCGACGGCGGCCTGGGCGCCGGCGTATCGCTTCGTTTCTGACTGAGAACCACCATGGCAAGCCTCACCGTCCGTACCCCTGATGGAAGAACCCGGGTCGTCAACCTGCTCAAGCGCCTCACCAGCGTGGGCCGCGGAGACGACAACGACATCCGCCTCGACGATCCGCGAGCGCCGGAGAGCGCGCTGCACATCATGTTCGACGGCAACCGCTACCAGGTGGGCAGCCACGGCACGCCTTTCCAGGTGAACGGGAAGAAGAAGGACGAGCACGTCCTCGCCGCCAACGAGGTCATCCGGATCGGCGACACCGAGCTGGTGTTCGGGCTCGGCCAGGATCCCACCGCGCAGCCGGCAGTGATCCAGAGCAAGTTCCAGCGCGAGTCGTTCAACCCGGAGGCCCACACCGCGGAGATCACCGGGCTCCCCGGCCGCGAGCTGGCGATGCTCCAGCGGCTCACCGCCTTCAGCGCCAAGCTCTTCGGCGTCTACAACGTGCAGACCGTGCTCGAGAGCCTGATGGACGAGGCGATCGAGCTCACCCGCGCCGACAAGGGCTTCCTCATCCTGATGGAGAACAACGAGCCGCGCGTGAAGGTGGCGCGGAACGTGTCGCGCGAGACGATCGAGGACGGGCAGGAGCGCGTCTCCGACTCGATCGTGGAGAAGGTGGTCCGCGGCGGCAAGCCGGTCATCATCTCCGACGCGCTGGACGATCCCGAGTTCAACCGGTCCGAGTCGGTGGTGAACCTGCGCCTGCTCTCGGTGATGTGCGCGCCGCTGCAGAACAAGGGCGACGTGTTCGGCGTGATCTACGTCGGCAACGACCGGCTGGTGAACCGCTTCGAGCCCAAGAGCCTGGACATCCTCACCATCTTCGCCGCGCAGGCCTCGCTGGTCCTGCAGAACGCGATGTTGGTGAACGATCTCTTCCTCACCAACAACGACCTGAAGACGAAGCTCGAGGCGCAGCGGTACGGCGACATCATTGGCTCCTGCCAGGGCATGCAGGATGTGTTCAAGCGGATCGACAAGATCGCGCAGACGGACATCTCCGTGCTGATCACCGGCGAGACGGGCACGGGCAAGGAGCTCATCGCCCGGGAGATCCACCGCCGCAGTCCCCGCGCCAGGGGCCCGTTCATCACCATCAACTGCGGGGCTATCCCGGAGAACCTGCTGGAGAGCGAGCTCTTCGGCCACGTGAAGGGCGCGTTCACCGGCGCGATCGCCACCAAGCCCGGGAAGTTCCAGGCGGCGATCGGCGGGACCCTGTTCCTCGACGAGATCGGCGAGATGCCGCTTCAATTGCAAGTCAAGCTGCTGCGCGCGCTGCAAGAGAAGGTCGTCCACAAGGTCGGCGACAACCGCGGCGAGCCGGTGGACATCCGCGTCGTGACCGCGACGAACCGGGTGCTCGAGGAGGAGGTCAAGAAGGGCACCTTCCGCGAGGACCTCTACTACCGGCTCAACGTGGTGAACCTCCGGATGCCCCCCCTGCGCGAGCGCGGCGACGACCTGCAGGTCCTCGGGAAGTACTTCCTTCAGAAGTACTCGAAGGAGTTCAACGCGAAGGCGCGCGGCTTCACCCCATCGGCGGTGATCGCCATGCGGAAGTACGGGTGGCCGGGAAACATCCGCGAGTTGGAGAACCGGCTGAAAAAGGCTGTCGTGCTGGGGGACAAGCCGCTGCTGGGCCCGGACGATCTCGATCTCAAGCCCGAGAACCTGGATCCGATCCTCCCGCTGGCGCAGGCCAAGGAGGAGTTCCAGAAGCGCTACATCAACGAGATCCTCGAGCGGAACAACGGCAACCGCACCAAGACGGCCAAGGATCTGGGCGTCGATCCGCGCACCATCTTCCGGCATCTGGAGAAGCTGGAGGCGGAGAAGCAGGGGCGTAAGCTGCCGCCCGACGAGGAGGATGGCGAGGACGGGTTCTAGGTCAGCAGACCCACCTCTTCCGCCACGACGCTCATGTCACGGTCCGCACGTCCCCTGCCCCGCCGTTCAGGTGCCTCCGGAGGGAATCCCCTGCCAAAACGCACACTTGCGTCGACTCGCGGACTGGCAAGCCGGTTGCATTCAGCTGCCTGGCTCACACTCGTACTGCTCGGAGGGTGCTTGTTTCCCCAGGATGAACTCCCAGAACTGCCGCCGTTGAAGAACCGGCCTCCCCGGATCATCGAGGAGCAGGCCGTGATCAACGGCTCGGCCGCGCGCCAGCTGACGGTGCGCGTGGGGGACGGTTGCAACGCGCTGGAGTTCTCCGCCCCGGTGGAGGAACCGGACATCGACGACACGCTCCGCGCGCGCCTGTTCGTGGACTACGAGCCGGTCTCCCCGGCCGAGGTCCACAAGGCCAGACCGCCCATCCGGGAGATGATCCTGGTGCCCCAGGGTTCGACGCTGCGCACCGCCCGGTTCGAAGACGTGAACCCCACCGCGCAGGGCAACCCGCTGGGCGTGCCTGGCACGCACATCGTCGACCTGCTGGTGACCGACGGGGAGATCGGCTTTCCGGGCGTTCAACCGCCGCAAGAGCAAGTGCCAGGCTACCTGGAGACGGATCCCCGCTACTCGGTCACGTACAGCTGGGTCATCCACACCGTGGACGAGGCCTGCGAGAACACCCAACTGCCATGAAGTACCGGAACTCCATTCTCGGCGCGCTCGTGAGCGCCCTCCTCGCCGGCTGCAGCTTCGCACCAGAATCGGACGCGTTCGCCCACCTCCCGTGCATTTCGGACGACGAATGCGGCGGAAACCAGGTCTGCTTCCCCGACGGCTGCGGCGACCCCGGCAGCAACATCGCCGTCGAGGTGCAGCCCTCTGCCGCGGCGGGGCAGCTCGCGCAGGACTTCGAGGTCTTCGAGGTCCGACCCAACCTCGACTTCCAGGCCTTGCAGCCCTCCGTCCTGGTGGGCGAAGTCAGCCAGGTGAGCACGACCGGAGAGAACGTCGGCTTCTCGGGTGAGGTGACGATCTCCGCGAGTGGCGAGAGCCTCCTGATTCCGGGACGGCTCCGCTCGGCGCAGTTCACCGTGGCGCTCGAGCAGGGCGTGTTCTCCGTCCCGATTCCGACGGGGCAGTTCACCGTCGCAGTGCAGTCGTCGGAGGGGCTGACGGTCCCGCTCTACGAATCCAACGTCGTGGTGCAGCCCGGCGCCGCGGCGAGCGTGCACTTCAACATGCCGGCGGTCGCGCAGCTCCAGAGGATGGACCAGAGGCTGCTCCAGGACGCGGAGCAGAACCTTCCGATCCAGACCACTGTGATGGACGTCCAGGCGTTCGATCTTGAGACGGGAGTTCCCATTTCGCAGAAGGCGCAGGTCTCTTCGGGCCAGATGGGCAGCACCGGCGACTTCAGCCTGTATTTCAAGGCGCCGCAGGGTGCCCACTCGATCCAGGTGAAGGCCTCGCCCCGAGACCCGAGCGCGTTCGTGCCGACGAAGACGTTCGTCGTGTCGCTGACCGACAAGTCGCCGGAGCCGCTGGAGCTCGGCGACCATGGGGTTCCCGTCACCATCACCGGCGTCGTCACGGGAACCGACACCCTGCCGCTGGCGAATGCCAGGGTGTACGTCGAAGGCAAGGTCGGTGGCGGCGGCACGTTCAAGAGCGCCACGGCCACCAGCGACGCTTCCGGAGCGTTCACCCTGCGCAGTCTCCCCTCCGGCAGGAACGGTGACCTCCGGCTCTGGATCATCCCTCCAGCCAACTCCGCTTCGGGCCTGACCGCCGTGCCGGTGCACGTGTCTGACCAGGCTTCCCAGCTCGGCGCGCTGATGGCGCCGGACAAGATCCCGGTTACGGGTGTTCTGCTGCGCCCGGACAGCGGGCCCGCTGTGGGCGTTCCGGTAGAGGCCCGCGCCGTGGCGAAGCTCGATCAATTCCCTCTTCCGGATGGTGTGGTCAGAGGGTTCACCGATGACGCCGGCGTGTTCACGCTGCGGCTCGACCCGGGCATCTACCGGTTCGACTTCCTGCCCACCGACGGCTACCCCCGCGCGAGCCGGATTGTGACCCTCCGCCCCGAGGTCGGCAGCAGCGGCGACAGCGTGATGACCCAGGAGCTTCCGCCGTTCTTCCTCTCCCGGGGCCGTCGAATCACCGGCAAGATCTCCTCGATCCCCGACCGACTGGGCCAGAGCCCCGCGTCGCTCGCCCCCTATGCCACGGTGAAGTTCTTCCGGGTCGGCCAGGTCGAGGGCAGGCCGGCGTCATTCCTGCTCGCGGAGGGCGTGGCGGATGCGACGGGCACGTACTCGGTGCTGCTGCCGACGAAGGACGCGGAGTAGTCGTTCGTGGGTCGGCAGTTGGCAGTTCGCAGTCGGCAGTGACCAGGTGCTGGTCGGACGGCCTCCGCGCGGGCAGGCGTTGAGATGGCCGGGATTCACGTGAGCTCTGGTATCTGGAGGTCATGCGCGCTCTTTCGATCGCCCTCCTCCTCTCGGCTCTGGTTTCGACTCCGGTCCTCGCGGCGGACGGCAAGTGGACGCCGGAACAAGTATTGGAGCTCGGTGACGCGCACCTGAAGGCGCTCGGGCTGCAGCTCCCCGCCCAACGGCTGTGGGACCCGGAGCGCGGGACTGGACTGCTCGCGGCGGCGGTGTGGATCGACGGGTGCTCGGGCGCGTTCGTGTCTGACACGGGCCTGCTGGTCACGAACCATCACTGTCTGTTCTCGATCCTTCAGGAACACAGCTCGCCGGAGCGGAACCTGATCGACGAAGGGTTCCTCGCCCGCTCGCGCGATCAGGAGCTGCGCGGCAAGACGGAGCGCGTCCGGGTGCCACGCCGGTTCACCGACGTGACGAAGGAGATTCTCGGCGCGATCCCTCCCGGCGCGGACGATCTGCAGCGGACGAAGGCGATTGAACGCAAGGGGAAGGAGCTGGTCGCGGAGTGCGAGAAGCGCCCGGCCACGCGCTGCGAGGTCGCCTCCTTCGATGGCGGGCTCTTCTACACGCTGGTCGATGCGCTGGAGCTTTCGGACCTGCGGCTGGTCTACGCACCGCCTCGCGGCGTGGGCGAGTTCGGGGGAGAGATCGACAACTGGACCTGGCCTCGCCACACGGGGGACTTCGCCCTTGCCCGCGCCTACGGGGCGGATGGCCAGCCGTACAAGCCGGAGTTCTTCCTCCCCTTCGCGAAGCAGGGCGTGGCGCCGGGAGACTTCGTCATGGTGCTGGGTTATCCGGGACGCACCTTCCGGGCGCTCACGGCCGCGGAGATGGCCGAGCGCAAGGAGCTCTTCTTCCCCCGGCGCGTCGAGATCTACGGCGAGTGGATCGAACTCCTCGCGTCGGTGAAGGACCGCCAAGGCGCCATCCTGGTGGCGGACGATCTCAAGTCGCTGCGCAACCGGCACAAGAACGCCCAGGGACAGCTCGCGGGCCTCGAGCGCGGCCGGATCGTCGAGAAGGTCCGTGCCCACGAGCGGGAGACGTTGGCATGGGCGAGCAAGCTGCTCGGACATGACTCCGAAGCGACGATGCTGCGGGATGCGCTGGTCGCGCATGGAGAGCTGGAGAAACGGGTCGAGGCCCAGCGCCGCACGTTCGATCGGGACTTCCTGATCGACCACCTCACGCCGACGGGCCTGTCGCCGAGCAAGGCCTTCGCCTGGTCCACCACGCTGGTGCGGGCCGCGCGCGAGCGGACGAAGCCGGACGTCGAACGCGACCCGGCCTTCATGGACCGGAACCTTCCGCGCCTGAAGCAGCACCTGGAGCGTGAACAGAAGCGCTTCTTCGCTCCGGCGGATCAGGCGCTGACGGCGTCCTTCATTCGCCGAGCCCTCGCCCTGCCCTCGGACCAGCGGGTCGCCGCGATCGATCGGGCCTTCGGGAAGGTGAAGCCGGACGGGATCCCGGCCGAGCTGGTGAAGCTGTATCGGCGCTCGAAGGTGCTGGACGCGAAGGAGCGGGCGAAGATGTTCGAGGAATCCGAGGCGCAGCTTCGCGCCCGCGCCCGGAAGGACCCGCTGCTGGAGATCGGGTTCGCCCTCGCGGACGACGTGGCGGCGCGCCAGGAGCAGAAGGACCGCGACGAGGGCGCCATCTCCCGCCTCCGCCCGGCGTGGCGCCGCGCGGTGCTCGCCCACGCGGGGCGGCCGGTCGCTCCGGATGCCAACGGCACGCTGCGCGTCTCCTTTGCCCGGGTTCGAGGCTACAGCCCGCGCGACGGCCTCTTCGCCACGCCGCAGACCACGCTCGCCGGGGTGATGTCGAAGGCCCGGAACGAGAGGCCCTTCCGCGTCCCCGACAAGGTCGCCGAGGCGGCGCGCGCGCGCAGGTTCAACGGGTGGCAGGACGCTGCGCTGGGGGACGTTCCGGTGAACTTCCTCGCGGACGCGGACACCACCGGCGGCAATTCGGGCAGCCCGACGGTGAACGCCCGCGGCGAGCTGGTCGGCGTGAACTTCGATCGCGTCTGGGAGAACGTCGCCAACGACTTCGGCTACAACCCGGAGGTGGCGCGCAACATCAACGCGGATGTGCGGTACCTGCTTTGGATGCTCGACGCGGTCGAGGACGCGGATGCGCTGTTGAAGGAGCTCGGCATCCGCGCGTCCACGTCCCCCGTATCGCCCCAGTCCACGTCGGACTCGCCGTAAGGTCCCATGAGCGCTGAAGGCCATTTGCGCGTGACCAGGGTCATGACTATGGTTTCAGCATGGAACCCGTATCCAAGAGCGCGCTCAAGGCACGTATGCTCGAGTACTTCCGACAGGTCGAGCAGACAGGCGAGGAGCTCATCGTCACCGACAACAACAAGCCCGTGCTGAAGGTCGTGCCGATTCGACACCGGAAGCCAGCACGGGAGGTTTTTGCGGACGTACGGGGAAAGCTGGTCGAGAAAGAGGACGTCCTCACGCCGACGACCGAAGAGTGGCCTGAGACATGATCGTCCTGGATACCCACGCGCTGCTCTGGTGGGCGCTGTCCGCTGAGCAGCTCTCGGCTGCGGCCGCGGAGGTATGCGAGCGCATGGAGCGGGATGGCGGGTTCGCCAGCTCCATCTCGATTTGGGAGCTCGGGGTCAAGATCCGGAACGGAAAGCTGGACCTTGGCTTGCCCCTTCCGGAGTTCGTGCGACGGCTGGAGCAAGGGGGTGTGGTCGAGCTCCTTCCGGTCGACACGTCGATCTGGATCCAGACGGCGACGCTCGAGTGGGACCACCGGGATCCCGCAGATCGGGTGATCGTTGCGACCGCCCTTCAGAAGGGCCTGCCCATCCTGACCAAGGACGACGCGCTGCACGGGTTCGGCGCCGTGCAGTGCGTATGGTGATCGGGTTCAGCGGGAGTTCTGTCGAAGGCGCTTGATCTCCGCCTGGAGCTTGTCCACCGCGGGCCCGACCTCGCCGGCGTACTGCACGGCGTGGGTCATGTAGAGGTCCTGCAGCGAATCGAGCTGCTCGAACAGGGGCCGGAGGTTGGTCCGGCTCCGCGATTCGACGGCGCAGCGCGCCTCCAGTGCGCGGAGGTCTCGCAGCCACTCCACGCGGAAGCGCGACCACGCTTCGTCTGCAGCCCGCGCGGGATGGCCCCGGGTCAGGCCCTTGCGCTCGTCGTCGAGCCTCACCCAGAGGTTCTCCGCCTCGTCGATGCACTCGTTGACGGTGAGGAGTTGTTCGACCTCGGTCGGGCGCTTCGGCGACATCTCCAGCAGCGACTTGAAGGTGCTCCACGCGAGGGCGGAACAGAACGCGACCACGATGGTGATGTAGAGGCCGTACATCACGCCCCGGTACTTCCGAAACCGGGGATCTTTGGGATCGCTCTTCGCCAAGCGTCGGCGGGTTTACGTCCCTGCTCTGTCGAACGCAAGGAACGAAGAAGGCCGGTCCGCATCGCTGCGGCCGGCCCTGAACTTCGTCGGTGGATGTGCTCGAAGGATTACTGGGCAGGCTGGGCAGCTG
>JBAWAM010000797.1:0-1507 GCA_049589315.1 Myxococcaceae bacterium | reverse complement strand
CCTCGATGAGGGCGGAGGCGCCCCTGGTGATCGTCGACTGCGGCGCGGTCGCCGCCTCGGTGATCGAGAGCGAGCTTTTCGGGCACGCGAAGGGCGCGTTCACCGGCGCAGTGGCGAACCGGAACGGCGCGTTCCTCGAGGCGGACGGCGGAACGCTGTTCCTCGACGAGATCGGCGAGCTCCCGCTGGAGCATCAGCCCAAGCTGCTGCGCGTGCTGGAGACCGGCACCGTGAAGCGGGTGGGCGAGGACCGGCCGAGGAAGGTGAACGTCCGGGTGATCGCGGCGACGCACCGGAATCTTCGCGCCGAGGTGGAGAAGGGGACCTTCCGACGCGACCTGTACTTCCGGCTGAACGTGGTGCCGGTCCACGTGCCCCCGCTGCGCGAGCGCACGGAGGATCTCCCGGTGCTGACGCACGCCATCCTCGGGCAGCTCCAGCGCACCGACTTCGAGGTGTCCGAGGAGCTGCTCGAGCGTTTCCGCGCCTATCACTGGCCCGGCAACGTGCGCGAGCTGAGGAACGTGATCGAGCGCGCGGTCAGCGGCGGCGGATCCGAGCTCGAGCCGGATCCGGCGTGGAGCGGCGACGGGCAGCAGCCCGCCCCGTCTGCCAACGCCGGCCTGGCCGACCTTCCGTTCAAGGAGGCCAAGGACCGGCTGGTGGAGGGCTTCACCCGCGAGTACCTGGAGACCCTCTTTCGCAAGCACGGGGGGAACGTGTCCGCAGTGGCGAGGGCGGCGGGGATCGCCCGGAACCACGTGTACAACCTGCTCACCCGCTACGGGCTCGGCGGCCCTACTTCTTGAGGGCGCGGACGTGCTTCACCAGCCCGTCGATCTCGGCCGCGCTCAGCTTGTCGCCGTAGGCCTTCATCTTGGTGTCCGCCACGCCGTCGGTGATCGCTTTCTTGATCTCACCGTCGGTGTGGCCGGCCTGCCAGTCGGCCGTGCTCATGTCCTCGATCTTGTGCTTCTTCCCCTGGGCGGTGTCGGCCTTGCCGGACTCGCCGTGGCAGCTCTTGCACTTGGCCGTCCAGACTTCGGTGACGTCGGCGAACGCCGGCGCAGTTCCCAGAAGCAGTCCGACGACAGCGATGCGAAGCGTGTTCATGAGGTGGGTTCTCCCCGGTTCGACCGCGTGGAGTCGCGGTGACGTCTCGCATTGAGCAATTGCCGTTCCAGTGAGCCGGCCCGTCGATCCCTTCGGAATTCGCGAAGTTGGCGCGAGGGAACGGAGACCTGCGCACAACACTGGGCAGTCGAACAGGCGGGTGCTGCGCACTGCACTGGACAGCCCCCACGCTGCGTTCCTTTGAGCCCGAAACGCTTGCTCTTTACTCACAGCCCGAACCTGGGCCCGGAAACGGGCCCGCTGCACGGAGGAGCGGCATGAGAGCAATGCGGGCCGGAGTGGTGGTGCTGGGGGTCGCAACCGTCGTCGCCGTCGCATTCACGGCGGTGGCGCAGGCGCCGACCCAGAGCAAACCGAAGCAGGAGCAGAAGTA
>JBAWAM010000796.1:0-2285 GCA_049589315.1 Myxococcaceae bacterium | reverse complement strand
GCGCGGACATGCGCGTGGCAGGTGCCGTGCCGTCCGACGTTCCGTCCATGGTGGAGTGAGTTCCGAGCTGACCCGGGGCCGCGTTCGTCCATGGGTTGGACATGCGCCGAGATTTGTACCACGCCTCGACGCGCCGAATCAGCACGCGGCGATGGCGGCACCACGCCGAATCCGCGCGAGGAAGCGGCAGGCTCCGCCGGGAGACGCCTCGGCCCGAGGCTTGCTCAGCGCTGGCCGCATGGAACGATCCTCCCCGCCCTCTTATCTTCTGATGCTCACCCTTCCGGTCTGGATGGCGTGCGGCGCTCCACCGCCCTCCGAAGACGTGCAGACAGAGGAGACCGTTCAGCTGGCCTCGGGGTTGAAGAGGCCACCCCCGGAGGAAGAGCCCGAGGCCGCGGATTGCAAGGGCGCCTCCGGCAGCATCTATCTCACGAAGACGGCCATCGCGCTGGGCGAGGGCATCACCGTCAGCTGGTCGGTCACCACCTCCAGCGCGTGCACGGGCGAGATCCTGCTGAGCAGCATCGCGGTGGCCGCGAAGGGGAGCATGACGCTCAAGCCGATGTCCACGCGGCCCTTCCGCCTGACCGTCGGCAGCCAGGAGGTCGCGGTGGTCTGGCTGACGGTGGCGCTGCCCGGCACGGTCCACATCAAGGGGAACACCTCGGACTGGCGGAACCTGATGCTCCAGGCGCTCTGGGAGGGGGGCAAGCGGGTGGTGCTGGCGCACGATGTGGACATGGACATGACGGGCTTCGAGGCCATCCACGTGGGCGCGAACACCACCCTCACCAGCGAAGCGCCGCCGCTGCAGGGAAACACCACGTTCAACGCGCTCGCCTTCGCGTATCCGGGTGACGTGGTGGCGGTGGGGCCGCCCGCGCGCAGCGCTCGCAGCCTGGGGCCTCGCCTCTTCACGCGCGGCCGGCCGAAGCCCCTGTTCGACATCAAGTGCAACGGCAAAGACATCTTCGGAGAAAACGTGAAGATGAACGGCTTCCGCCTCCAGGGACCGCACTGGGACACCGCGGAGGGCCAAGACAATCTCGAGCGCGGCATCATGATCAACTCCTGCCAGGGCGTGGAGATCTCGAACCTCGAGATCTCCGGCTGGAGCGGGCAGGCCATCTACGTCGCGGACGATTTCAACCTGCTCTCGGAGCCAGAGCAGGTGACGATTCAGGGCAACTTCATCCACCACAACCAGCACGCGGGCGGCAACGGCTACGGCGTCGACGTGTCCGAGGGCGCGTACGCGACCATCGAGCGCAACGTCTTCGACTTCAACCGCCACGCCATCGCCGCGAGTGGCAAGGAAGGCACCGGTTACCGCGCACGCGAGAACCTGGTCCTCAAGGGAGGGGGCCTCCACGACAAGTGGTACAACACGTACACGCATCAGTTCGACGTGCACGGCGACGAGAACTGGGGTCCTGACGTGTGGCCCAACGAGCACACCTGGAACGGCGGCAACGCCGGGGACCGCTTCTGGATCACCGACAACGCGTTCCAGTACCGGAACGACAGGGCGATCAAGATTCGTGGGGAACCGCGCAAATTCGTGCAGATCGCCCGCAACTTCTTCGCCCACGGAAGCGTCGATGACGCGGTGGAGACCAAGGGGGGGCCCAGAGCTCAGATTCTCACCAACACCGCCAGCGCCGACGGTTTCGGTCAGTACGGCGTCTGCGACTTCGACGGCGACGGCAAGGACGACCTGTTCCTGCCCACCGGCGCGACGTGGTGGTACTCGAGCGGGGGCAAGATGCACTGGTCCTTCCTGAACGCGCAGCCGGATCGGCTGCACCAGCTCGGGCTCGGCGACTTCAACGGAGACGGGCGCTGCGACGTGTTCGCCCTTCGCGGGAACACCTGGGCCATCTCCTACTCCGGGACGGCGCCCTTCACCTCGCTGCCGGGCTCGTACCCGCTCAACATGGCGGAGCTCCGCTTCGCCGACTTCAACAACGACAAGGTGACGGACATCTTCCACCGCTCGTCGGACGGCCAGTGGAGCGTCGTCTCTCCCGGCATCCACGGCTGGAGGGACCTGCAGAGCTCGAGCTTCCCGCTGACGGACCTGCGCTTCGGTGACTTCAATGGGGATGGCGCGGCGGACGTCCTCAGCCGCTCGGGTGGCAGGTGGGCGGTGTCGTGGAGCGGCCTCTCAGGCTGGCAGAATCTGAACCCCACCCTCTCGGACAACGTGGAGTCGCTGCACATCGCCAACGTGGACGGCCTGCCCGGCGACGACATCCTGCGCTACGTCGCGACCAGCGACC
>JBAWAM010000795.1:0-12264 GCA_049589315.1 Myxococcaceae bacterium | reverse complement strand
CGCCGCGAACGCGCAGGCGAAAACGGCGAGCACCACGAGGCGCGCGCATGCGTCGGAGAGAACGGCAGGCTTCGATGCGTCGGACATAAACCGGAAGCTCCAGGTTCGTGGGCCGTGAGCGGCCGCGTCCCGTGGATTGCAACGGGGGTGCCGCAACGCCTTCAGGCCCGTTGGCTCCGGTTTCTCCTCTGAGGTGCACTCACTGCACCGCGATCATCCGCGACGAAACTTGCGACGAATTCGTCGGACGCATCCTCGATGCAGACATTTTCGTAGGAACGCCGGCCCCGCGCAGACCGGCTCTGGTGCAGGGCATCGAACGCATCGCCATTGCGGCAGTGCGACGCAGGAACCATCGCCGGATCCCGGCAGACAAATCTGTCGGTACGCCTCGGAGGCCCTACAAGAACGTCGGACCGCTCCCGGCGCGTCGCTGCGAGCCGCGTAAGTTTCGCGGCCGAGGATCAGAAGCCGCAGCTGAGCGTTCGGTAGAAGTAGAGCGATCCTCCCTGCTCGACCTCGTAGGTCGCCCAGAAGCGTCGGGTCACCGGGTTCAAGGCAAGCGACGGGCCCCGCATGGGAGACACTCCGGGCGGAGTCACCGGCATGGTGACGCCCGCAGGCGTACGGACGAAGAGCTTCGGATTCACGTCTCCCTGCTTCCATGCCAGGAGCGGGCCCTGCTCCGTGTGCACCGCCTGGAGTGCCGACAACGGCTCCGCCGTGGGGCCGACCACCACCGACGTGGTCAGTGGGCTCAGGGGCTTCTGCACCGTGAGGATGGAGAACTGTCCGGGCGTCACCTCTTCGATCCAGTAGAGGGAGAGCCCTTCCACGTTGGAGGGATTCTGGACGAGCGTCAGCCAGCCAATCGCCCCTGATGTGTCGAGGGTCCGAATCGCAGCCCCGACGAAGTCCAGGTCGTTGTTCACCTCGGCCACGTGCACCCGGGCCTTCGGGCCGCCGGTCGTCGCCCACGCCACGACGAAGGTGTTGTCCCTGCCCAGGGCGGCCAGGTCGAAGATCTCGTCCGCTCCCGCGCTGGCGACCGTGATGGGGGCCGGGTTCCTCGCGACACCATCCAGGGCCGAGTAGACGATTCCGTTCAAATCGGTGTTTCCATGACGCCAAAACGCCAGAACGGACTGCGGCGCATTGTTCGTCACCGCAATGCGGGTGCCGTCGATGGGTTCGACGCCAGTGAAATCGTACCCGCGCGCAACGCCGGGCAGACCGTCGTTGCCCGGCCACAGCAACGCTCCAGCCCCATCTGCGCGCGCGAAGAGGATTCGATGGCCCCCGCCGGCGACCTTCTCCTCCATCGAGAAATAGGCGCTGCCGGCGCTCTCGACGGCGTAGATGTGACCCGACTCGAGTGCGTCGGGGCCCTCGAAGCCGCGCTCGCTGCCGATGGGTTCGAGGTCCGCAGTGAATCGTTGGAAGCTGACCTCGGAGCCTCCGTCTCGCCGATCGGAAGTGTAGGTGAGAAATCCCCCGTCGACGTAGACCCAGGAACGTTCGTCGGCTGGGGTTCCGTGCGCGATCCGGGAGAAGCGATCGATGATGTCGACCCGCCCATCGCAATCGTTGTCCACCCCATCGCAGCTCAGCTCGACCTGCTCGTAGTGGGGGAGCGGTACCTCGATGCACGGACCCAACTGTTTGTCTTCCCCGCACGTTCGCTCACCCGCGAAGCACTGGGGGATGGCGACGTCGCAGGCCACCTTGCTCCCGGGGGTGCACGAGCCATCGACGGGCAGCTCGCGGCAGTCGCCGTTCACACACTCGAAGCCCGACCCACACGGCTTCTGAGCACTGCATCCCGCGGTGCTCGGATCCGGCTGGCACGCGCCATCCACGCATACGAACCCGGTCGTGCAGGGTTGCTGCGCGCTGCAGCCGCCGCCGCTCGTCCCTGACCTGCACTCGCCAGCCACACAGACATAGCCGGGAGCACACGGATGCTCGGCGTTGCACGCGCGGATGCGCTCCTTCTCGAGCTCATCCAGGGAAGGGACGATGCAGCCGAACCCCGACAGAAGGAGCACGAGGGCGAACGTCCGGGCGATATGGACCCGGGCGGGTGAGGGGGGCATGTCGGAGAAGCCCAGCGGAAACGCCACGAGGAGAGTTTGCCACAAGGCGAATCCGGGCTCACTCAGTTCCGGCCCGGAACTGGGCGTGCCGGGCGCGACGGCAGGTGTGAGATGGACGACCATGTGGCTGGACGTGGCAGAAGCTCTCCCGATATCACACGGGCGTGACCGCCATTCTTCGCGTCGTCGTTCTCGGTGTCCTCGTGGTCTCCCCGTCCGCGTTCGCCCAGAGGTTCGCTCTTGGCGAAGGCCTGCTCGTCCGGCTCGAGCCGGGTTACGCCCTCCCGTCGCTGGACGCGGAGCGGATCCAGAGCCAGACCCGGCTGCCTCCCGGCGAGGTGAAGTCGCTGCTGTCGGATCATACGCCCTCCGCCCCGGGGGCGACCCTGGTGCTCGGCTACAACATCAAGGGACACGCAACGGTGGCGGCCGCCCTCTCCGCGACGGGCTGGGACCTGGCGACGAGCCAGCGGGGTGGCGCCGGGTTCGCCGCGTTGGAAGTGTCCTGGCACCCGCTGCAGCTCAGCCCAGCTCTTCATCCGCGACGCTACGACGTCTCCGTGTTCGGAGGCGCCGGGTACTTCGTCCTCGGGGAGCAGCGCGCGCTGACGGGCCTGAATCTCCAGGCGGGGCTCCGCGCCGAATACTTCGTGACGAACTGGCTCTCCCTCGGAGGCGCGGTCCGTTACATCTCTCTCCAGGCGAACGAGTACGTGGAGGATTGGAACGGCAACGTGCGCCAGGAGCTGCCGGAGGGGTCGGGCGGCTCGGTCGTGATCCCCTCACTCACCATCGCGGTACACGCGCCGCTCGGTTGAGCTACGGCGCCTGCCGACACACGCCGCCGCCGCAGTCTTCCGTGCAGATCCATCCGCCGGTCGCCGGATCGCAGCCGCACGCGCTGGGCCGGCAGTATCTCTGGTCGCGCGAGCACACTTCGCCCGCGTCGCAGTCCGTCTCCGCCGTGCAGCCTGCTGGATTGGGCCCGCTGCACGGCGCGCTCCCGTCATCCATTGCGGCCGGCTGGCACACGCCGCCGTAGCAGTCCGGCGTGCAGATCCATGAACCGGTCGCCGAATCGCAGCTGCACGCGCTCGACCGGCAGATCTCCGGATCGTGCGAGCAGACTTCCCCGGAGGCGCAGTCCGCGTTCGAGGTGCACCCGGCGGGATTGGGTTGGGTGCACTGCTGCGTGGCGCCGGCGTCGACGATCCCCGACACCGTGCACACCCCGCCCGAGCAATCAGCGGTGCAGATCCAGGTTCCGCTCACCGAATCGCAGGCGCATGCGCTTGGCAGACAGATCTCCGAATCGAGCAGACAGAGCTCACCCGCGCTGCAGTCGGCGTTCGAGGTGCACCCCGCTGGACTCGGTCCCCGGCACGGCCCGAGCTCAACTCGCCTCTGCCAGCGGGCGACGATGTCCTCGGCGACACCGCACCCGACGAGGAGCGTGGACAGCAGCATTCCTGCAACCGGCAGCACTCGAGTGAAGGCGCGCATGTCGCCGGATGCTGCAAGTGCGAGGCCCACGACGGGGCCGACCTAAACCCCCGAAGCCCCTCGAATCCGTGCGTTCTCCCGCGCCCGTACTGTCTCAGTTTCCTGATGGGTGCAGACTGCTCACCTCACCTCGATCACGAAACCCTGGCTCTCCACCGACGGCAGCCCGACGAACTCCGCGATCGCGGGCTGGAGCTCGTTCGGAACTCGCCAGGTCTGTCCGGTCGACTGGATCACGACGATGGCGTAGCGACCCGGCGGAACGCTCTTCAGAGGCATCGGCGCCTTCGAGTCCCGCGCATCCAGCGCCATCGGCCGGATCGCCACCGTGAGCTCCGTCACCGGAACCGGGCTGAGGATCGGGCTCCCATCCTCGCGGGTGAGCGCGGCCACCAGCGCATCCGGCACCAGGCCTGCGGCCAGCACGACGAGGTCGGCCTTGCCGTCGGTGGTTCCGTCGGCGCGGGCATAGTCGGCGCCCAGCTCGTCCACCACCCCGTCGCGGTTCTGATCGTTCTCGTCGCGCAGCGGCGGGAGGGCATCCGACAGCTTCCGCACCACGACCCTCGGCCAGAGATCCGGGACGCCATCTGCGTTCGCGTCGTCCGGAACGCCATCGGCGTTGTCGTCGACGTAGCGGGCGAGGAACGCCGGCCGATCGACCTTCAGCACGTCCGAGCTGAACGTCTCCGGCGTCAGCTTGAACAGGGAGATGGGCTTCGTGACATCCAGCACGCGCTCGCCGGAAACCTTGAAAGCAGGCCGGTCCACCGGAATCGTCTGCGTGTCGGAGAAGATCACCTGGGCATCGGTGACCGGCTTCAACGCACCGTCGAGGCCCCGGGTGATCTCGAGCACGCGCGGCGCCAGCGTCAGTCCATCCACCGCCGCGCCTCCCACGTCGTCCGCGCCCGGCTCACCGGTCACCCCGTACCAGGGGTTGAAGTCGGACTGGCGGTCGATGAAGCCGCGAATGATGTACTTGCCTTCCGGCACGAGCGAGAAGCCGTACGGCGCGGTGAACGGGCCGCCGCGGTTTCCGTCGCCCATGGCCTCGCCGAAGACGCGCTCGCCGGAGATCAGCTCGAACGCGACCGGCCTGCCCGTGCCCTGCGGCGGCGGGGGCCGGGCTGCGTCGAACAGGAAGAGCACCACGTCCCCGCGGGCCCGTCCCATGACCACGACTTCGCCTTCGATGCGCGCGGTCTCCCGGTTCTGACGGGGATCGCTGGTGCCGAAGACCGGGGGAGGCTCACACGCAGCGAGCACGCTTGCCGCGACTGAAGCCGCGAAGAGGCGCATCAGCATCTTCGACCTCATGGCGTCACCGTCAGCGTCCCGAAGACGCGCCGCTCGATCATGTTTCCAAACGGATGTTCCTGGTGCGCGCTGAGCATGTGCGAACCCGCGATCGCGATCACCATCCGGTCATTCAGCAGCCGGTACCCGACGCGCGCGTTCATGACCGCGTAGGCAGAGAGTGGATAGGAGAGGGACTCCGAGCGGGACGGATCTGCCGCAGACGGCTCGCGTTCGATCCAGGTGCTCGAGGACGTCCACGTCCCATCGACGCTCAGATCCAGGGACACCGGCGTCCGCCAGGTCACGCCTCCGAAGATCCGGGCTGTCGGGGCCTGGCTGCAGGGGCCGCAGATCGCATCCTCGGGCACGCCCGACGCGGAGATCGTCTGGACCGCGGCGGACAGCTTCAGGTCCACCCGATCCACAGGCGAGAGCTTCACGCCGAGCTCTGCGCCTCGAGCGGTATACAGCGCGGGCTCGTTCTGGAAGTGCGAACGTCCGAGCAGATACGTGTCGGTCTTCGGATCGTACGCCTCGCCCGCGGGCACCGGGTTGATGGGGCCGAGGCCGATGAGGTCCTTCACCTCGTGCTGGTACACCGCGAGATCCCATTCGAGGCCGAGAGAGATCTTCTCGCCGTGGTACCCGAGCTCGTAGGCCGTGAGCCGCTCGGGCTTGAGCGCGGTATTGCCCCGCGTCAGCGCGGACGCTCCGGGAACCCCCGGTACGGGAACACGGATGCCGACGTAGCTCTCCAGGAACGTGGGCGCGCGGAACGCGGTCGCGTACGAGGCATGGAAGGCGTGGCCTTCGAAGGGCATCCACAACGCGGCGAGGCGGGGGGACTGGGCAATGCCGGGCTCGCCTCCGTCGAGAAGCGGGTGGCGATCGAGTCGCCAGGAGGCGACGATCCGGAAAGGGTCGACGATCCGCCATTCTTCCTGGATGAAGGCGGCGGCGTGAAGCTCCGACTGCGGCTCTTCGAGGTAGTCCCAGTCGACGTTCTTGAGCCGGCCGCTGACGCCGACCACGAAGTTGTGCCGCCCGAGGAGCATGAACTCCTGGCTGTACAGCGCCTCCACGTCGAACACGTTCGAGCGAACGTGCGTCAGGAGCGACCGCTGGCCGATGGGCTCGTACTGGGGACCGGAGTCCATGTTCAGGTGGTTCCAGAACAGCTTCACCTTCACCGGACCGGCGGTGACGTCGGCCTTCGTGTAGCTGGTCAGACCTTCGAGCGCGAAGTTCCGGAGCAGCCCGTAGGGGTAGACCTCCATGTACGACTGGTTCACGCCGGCCGCCGCTCCGACCTCGACGCCGCGCTGGACGAACCAACGGGCGTCCAGGTTGGCCCGCGCGGAGCGGAGGCCGAGCGCCGAGTTCCCGTAGTTGAACCGGATGTCCGGCCTGCCATCGGCGTAGTCGCGGCTCCATTTGTCGGCCTGCTCGTACGCCACCGAGGCGCGGTACCGCACGCGGTCCGTGCCCCCCGAGGAGACGTACGATCCGGCGGCGACGTTCCCGGTGCCGCCGGTGAGGTTGAACTCGCCGCGCGGCCCGGTGCCGGGCTCGCGGGTGATGATGTTGATGATGCCGAGCATCGCGTTGGCGCCGTACAGCGCCGAGCCGGGGCCGCGGATCACCTCGATCCTCGAGATCTCCTCGAGTCCCACCGGCAGCGCCGACCAGAAGGTGAGCCCGAGGAAGTCGTGGTACTCGGGGCGGCCGTCGATGAGGACCAGCACCTTGTTCGCCAGGCGCTGGTTGAAGCCGCGGAACGAGATGTTGGCCGAGCCTACGCCCATGCGCATGACGTCGGCGCCGGGGACGCGCCGGAGCAGCTCGGGGAGAGAGGTCGCTCCGGAGAGCCGGATCTCGTCGCTGGTGATGATGGTGGTCGCGTAGGGCGCCTCCAGCGCGGTCTGCGCTCGGCGGGAAGCGGTGACGACGACCTCCTCGTACGGCGCCACGTCGGCCGACTCGGACGAAGACGAGGGGGACAGGTTCTCGACGCCCGGCTGCTGTGCTTCTCCCCCTGCGCCCGCCTCAGTGGGGGTCGCCAGGGGAATGGGCCCGATCGCCTCCGCCTTCGCCACCGCCGCCTCCAGGCGCTCGGTCAGCTCGGTGAGCTTCTCGATCGTCTGCGGGTCCGCAGCGGCCGACGACGCTCTGGCCTTCGCCGGCTCCGGAGCGGGCTTCAGGTTCGCGGTCTGCTGCTCGGACTGCTCCGCCGCGGTCCTCTGCGCGGCGATGCGCTCGAGCTCCCTCTCGAGCCGGGTGATGGCGAGCTGCACCTCGACGGCGTCCGGCGGGCGGGCGGCGAGATAGCGGCGGTAGTACTCGAGCGCCTCTTCCGGGCGTTTCCAGTCGTCGTAGGCCCGCGCGATGTTGAAGAGCACGTTGCGGTGGGGCTTGGTCGCCCAGGCCTCCTGCAACTCCGCGATGCCCTTGGCGTACTCGCCGTTCTGGATGAGCGTCATGCCCGCCCGGAAGTGTCGCCGCGCCTCGAGCCGGGCATCGGCCCAGGCCGTTGCAGGGATCGCAACGGCACCGAGCAGGGCCACTGCCGTCACCCACGCCAATCGTCCGCGTCGCTGAGTCGTCACAGGTAGGGGTCGTCCTTGTAGCCGTCGTCGTCGTCGGTCTTCGGGGTCTTCTTCTTCGGGGCTTCCTTCTTCCGAAGCGTGCGCTTGAGCAGGAGCTCCGGACCGCTGCCTCGCGCCATCGCGCTGACCGGTTCGTAGCCGTCCAGTTCGAGCGTGACGACCGCCTGCGCGACTCCGTCTGCGTCCGGCACGCCCTCCCAGACCAGCGGCGCCCGACCGACGTTTCGACCATCGATGCGGACGATGGCGCCTTTCGGTTCGGAGTGGATGCGGAAGCGGATGGGCTCGGGCGGGGACGGCTCCTCAGGCGCGGCCTGCTGCTCCACGTGCGCGGCCGGCGCGGTCGTCGGTGAAGGCTCCGCTGCGAGCGCAGGCTGCGTCGCGCCCGGACTCGCAGCGGTGCTCTGCGGCGCACGGTTGACCCAGACCACGGCCGCACCCACGACGAGGCACGCAAGGAACACCGACGCGAGGATCAGCTTGTTGCTCTGACGCCGGGGGCGCAGCTCCTCACCGACGATGAAGTCCGAGATGGCTTCTTCCGGTTCGAGTTCGACCGTCGTCAGCGGCTCGGGCGGCGGCGTCCGGGGCGAGAACGAGAGGCGAGGGCTGGTGAAGACCGCGCTCCCGCCAGCGGTCAGGGCGGCCTGGCGGAGCGCCTCCAGCAGCTCGTCCATCGACTGGTAGCGGCGGGCCGGATCCTTCTCCAGACACCGCATCACCACCACCTCGACCTCGGCGGGGACGTCGAGATCGGGGCGGACCTGCTTGAACCCAGGGGGCGTATCGTTGACGTGCTTGAGGATGACGTCGACCGACTGCTTCGACTCGAAGGGCGGCCGCCCCATCAACATCTGATACGTCACCACGCCCAGCGAGTAGAGGTCGCTCCGCGTATCCGCGTGGTTCCGGGCCTGCTCGGGCGCCATGTACATCGGCGAGCCCAGCATCATGCCCGCCTGAGTGATCTCCGACTCCGCGGGATCCTCCGGATCGAGCGGCTTCACCAGGCCGAAGTCGAGCACCTTCACCAGATCGTGATCGGTGTCCTCGGTGAGGAGCATCACGTTGGCCGGCTTCAAATCGCGATGGATCACGCCGAGCCGGTGGGCCTCACGCAACGACCGGCAGACCTGCTGGGCAATGTGGAGCGCGCGGGGCCAGCGCAGCGCCCCCGTCGCGGTCAGGAGCTGCGAGAGGGTGCGGCCCTCCACGAACTCCATCGCGATGTAATAGATCCCGTCGTCGGTCTTGCCATAGTCGATGACGGTGATCGTGTTCGGGTGGCGCAGCTTCGAGGTGAGCGACGCCTCGAGGAAGAACCGCCGATGGAAGTTCGGGTCCCGCCCGCCCACGTTGTAGTGCGGGTGGAGCACCTTCAGGGCCACGACGCGATCGAGCGACGCCTGGATGGCCTTGTAGACACGGCCCATCCCTCCGGTGCCGATCAGCTCGAGCACGGAGTACTGGCCGTTGAGCACCTTGCCGATCAAAGGATCGGACGGCGTTTCTCGGATATTGAGAGTCTCCCCACCCATGACTGAGAAGGATCTCTAGCATGGTTTCCTGAACGGCTCTTTTTCCCTACATCGACTTAACAGTTGCATCGGACACATTCGAACGCCCGAGCTTAAGGTTTCCGCCGGGATCGTGGGGACTCGACGTGGCGGGCGTCCGCCGCATAGCCTCCGCGCGTGCCTGCAGCGTCGAAGGAGAAAGAGAAGGTCCTGGAGAGGGAAGGAACGACGCGGCACCGCAAGATCGGCCCCTACCGGGTCCTCGGTCCACTCGGTCAGGGCGGGATGGCCCTCGTCTATCGGGGCCTCCATGAGACCCTCCAGCGCGAGGTCGCCATCAAGGAACTGCTCCCGCACGCCGCGAAGGACCGCGACATGCTCTCGCGGTTCCGGCGTGAGGCGCTCGCGCTCGCCTCGTTCCGGCACCAGAACATCGTCAGCGTCTACGACCTGGTCGAGAAGAACGGCGGCCAGTTCCTGATCCTCGAGTACGTCGACGGCCCCACGCTCTCGGAGCTGCTCAAGCAGGGCGCCTTCCCGCCCATCGTCGTGGCGGTGATCGGGGCGCGGCTCGCCTCGGCGCTGGAGCACGTGCACTTCCACCGCATCATCCACCGCGACCTCAAGCCGGCGAACGTCATGCTCTCCCGCACCGGCGAGGTGAAGCTGATGGACTTCGGCATCGCCCGGGACGAGGACCTCGGACCGCTGACGAAGACGGGGATGGCGGTGGGCACGCCCGCGTACATGTCTCCGGAGCAGGTCTCCGGCTCGCAGATCGATGCGCGCACTGACCTCTATACGCTTGGGGTGGTCCTCTACGAATGCGCCGCCGGGCTGCGCCCGTTCAGCGGCAATTCGCCGGGCGAGGTCTTCGCCCGGGTCCGCGACGGAAAGTTCAAGCCCCTGGCCAAGGTCGCGCCGAAGGTCCCCGCGCCTCTGCTGCGGATCATCAAGAAGTTGATGCAGACCGAGCAGGAGAACCGCTACTTCGACGCGAGCGAGCTCCGGCGTGACCTCGAGGCCTTCCTGGCCTCGGAGCTGAAGGTGTCGGAGAGCGGCCTGCTGATGGCCTTCCTCCGCCACCGGAACAAGATCTCCGAGACCGACGCGCTGGCCCGGCTGACGGCGCGCGAGCTCGACATCGCGCGCCTGTTCGACTCCCAGTCCGCCCAGTCGGAGGTGATCAACCTCGACTCGGTCCTCCTCGAAGAGCTCAAGGTCGAGAAGCGCAGCGGCTGGCGCTGGATGTTCGGACTGCTGTTCGTCGGCGCCCTGGGTGCCGCGGCCTGGCTGCACCCGCGCTGGCTCCCGCTCGTGCTCGAGTACCTCCCGAAATAGGCTCGGCTCTCAGGGCGCCAGGAACACCTAGCGGGCGCCTTCCGCTGCGAGCGCCGCCTGCACGGCAGGGCGCGCCGACACCCGGTCGAAGTACGCCTTCAGCGACGCCCACTGCGCGAGGTCAGGGCCGAGCATCGTGCTCCAGCGGAACATGGTGAAGAGGTACGCGTCGGCGACGGTGAAGTCCTCGCCCATCAGGTACGGCTTGCCCTCGAGCTGGCGGGCGATGTGGCCGAACCGGTTGGAGATCCGCTCGACCAGCTGCGCCTTCGCTTCCGGGGTGGTCGCCGGGTTGAACATGGGGCCGAAGCTCTTGTGGATCTCCGTGGCGATGAAGTGGAGCCACTCCTGGGCGCGGTACCGGGCCAGCGTTCCCGCTGCCGGGGCCAGCTTCTGCGCCGGCGCCAGGTCGGCGATGTACTGCAGCACCGCGGCGCACTCGGTGAGGATCTGCCCGTCGTCCAGCCGCAGCGCGGGCACGTACCCCTTGGGGTTGATGTCGTAGTAGTTCGCGCCGTTCTCCGTCACGTGGGTGCGCAGGTCGACGCGCTCGAGGTCGAACTCGAGTCCGGACTCGCGCAGCGCGATGTGGGGGGCGAAGGAACAGGCACCAGGGGCGAAGTAGAGCTTCATCATGTTCGGTGTCTCCTCGAAAGGGGCGCCCATCACTAAGGCGCGATCGGTGATCTGTCGAGCGAATCAGTTCGCCTGGAGCCGGGCGACCGCGCTGCACAGCGGGCAGGACGGGCCCGGATGGGGGACGTCGCTCCGGTGGAGGTCGAGCAGGGCGCGGGAGATCTCGGCCAGCTCGCGCCGCACCTCCCGACGCATCCCCTTTACCCGAGGGATGTGCATGTGGTCGTACGCGGTGGTCTGGTGGCGAAGCCATGCGATCACCGCCGCCTCGGCGCGGCGAGGGAGGGGAATGCGCTCGGTCCGCGCGACGGTGCCGCTCCCGACCGGCGCGGCGTGCGCGGTGATCGCGACGGCCAGCAGCTTCGCCTGGGCGGCGAACGCCGGGGCGAAGCGGAGAAAAGCGAGCACCGCGTTGGCGAAGTCGAGCTCGTATTCGGCCTGCTCCTTCTCGCGCCGGCGGGCATCCGCTTCGCGGCGCTTCGCATACGCAGGCGTCTCGCGCTCGGCCAGGAGCGCCTTCCGGGCGGTGTCGATGTGCTCGGCCGGCGCCCACACGCCCCGGGAAAAGACCTTGCGCCCCTTCTTCTCCACCACGGTCCAGGAGGGACCGGCCGCCTTCACCCTCCGGGTCAGCCCCGCATCTCCCGGCGGAAGCAGCGCCCAGCCCTCGGGCGCAGCGAGGACGGTTCCGTCCGCCATGCGAACGCGCTTCGGATCGGCGGTGGGGGCCACGACCAGGGACTTGTCCGTCGACATGCGGGTCCCATTACGACTGGGCTGCCGGGCGTGTCCACCGCTGCGTGAGCGGGCGGGCGCCGTCCAGCCAACCCTTCTCGCGTTTCGTCGTGGGAGGAGCGGTGATAGCTATCCGCGCATGTCGCAGCCGCGCACGCTCCGCCCCTGGGTTTCGAAGCTGCTTGTCACGGTGATCCTCGCAGTCCCGGTGGCGGTGTTCTTCGTCATGCAGGCGGTGACGTTCTACACGCGCTCCGGCTCGCTCGAGGACGTGTGGTTCATCGAGGGCCCGAACGGTCCGGCGCTGCTCGCGCGCGATGTGATCGTCGTGGGGACGGAGAAGGCGGCGACGCTGAAGAACCGGCTGAGCCTCGTGGACCTGAGAAGCGGCGACCGACTGGTTCGGGACAGGGTGGAGGATGCGCTGGAGTTCCTGGGCCAGAACGCCTCCGGTCTCTGGTTCCAGCGTCGGACCCTGGGCGGCGACGTCCACGTGCGGAATGCCCGGTCTCTGGAGCGCCTCGACGG
>JBAWAM010000794.1:0-4194 GCA_049589315.1 Myxococcaceae bacterium | reverse complement strand
GAGCAGGTCCGAGTTCGAGATGCAGGAGCAGCGCGTCTTCATCGAGGAGGCCTTGAGCGCGGCGAAGGGGCTCGGCTCTGCCGGCAGCGGGTTCGTCCCGCGGATCGAGTCGCTCCAGGCGCGCATTCTGAAGATGGAGGATACCGCTGGAGTGAGCCGCGACTGCGGCCAGCTCATCGAGGATCTGGTCCTCGCGGGAGGGCTGGCGCGAAGCCCCCGCCACGTGCCGGACCTCGAACGGGGCAAGGAGCTGTACGCGGCGAACTGCGCGGTGTGCCACGCCGCGGACGGCAGCGGAAACGCGCCCATCGCGGCGACGATGGAGCCGAAGCCGGCCAACTTCCTCGACGGAGGGCTGATGGGCGGGCTGACGCCGTACAAGGCGTTCAACACCACCGGGTTCGGCATCGCCGGCACGCCGATGCCCGGGTTCGCGAAGACGATCAACGAAGAGGACCGCTGGGCGCTTTCCTTCTTCGTCCTTACGATGCGCCACGCCCCGTGCGACTTTGAGGAGGCGCCGCGCGTCTCGCTCGAGAAGCTCGCCACGTCCACCGATGACCAGCTCGCCGCCGAGTTCGGTGCGCACATGGTGGCCTGCCTGCGTCACAACCCGCCGAAGCCCGACGAGGAGCAGCAGCTCCTCATGGCCCGCTCCGGCGTGGAGGACGCAATGCGCCTGGCCATGGAGGGAGACGCCACCGGCGCGCGCCAGGCGCTGCTCGACGCGTATCTGCTCGGGGTCGAGCCCGTCGAGCCGCTGCTCACCGCGCGCGACGCGGGGCTGGTCCGCCGGATCGAGGCCTCGGTGCTGCAGATGCGTATGGCGATCGAGCAGAAGAGCCCGGAGGCGCAGGACCACGGCCGCGAGCTGCTGACGATCCTCGACCAGGCGCGGCGTGCGGGCGGCAACACCTCTGCGTTCGCGGTGTTCTGGGTCGCGCTGCTGATCCTCCTGCGCGAGGGCTTCGAAGCGATGGTGGTGGTGGGCGCCCTGCTCGCGGTGCTCAAGCGCATGAACGCCACCCACCATGCGCGCGTGGTGCACTACGGCTGGGTCTCCGCGCTGGTGGTCGGCGCGATCGCCTTCGTCTTCGGCCAGAAGGCGCTGGCCGGGGCGAACCGGGAGTGGCTGGAGGGCATCATCGCCCTCATCGCCGTAGGCATGCTGCTGTACGCGGCCCTGTGGCTGAATGCGCGCTCCAACATCAGCGCGTTCATGAAGGAGCTGCGGGCCCAGATGGAGGGCGCGCTCGGCCGCGGCAGCATGGCGGGCCTGTTCCTCATCGCCTTCAGCGCGGTGCTGCGCGAGAGCTTCGAGACGGCGCTGTTCCTCCAGGGCCTGTCCATCGACTCGGCCTCGGGAACGGCCTGGGGCGCGGCCGCGGGACTGGTGGCGCTGACCGCGCTGGTGATCGCGGTGAACCGCGTCGGGTACCGGCTGCCGATGAAGTCGCTGTTCCGGTGGTCGACCGTGCTGCTGTTCGCGACCGCGGTGATGCTGCTCGGCAAGGGCCTGCACGCGCTGCAGGAGGTCGGCGTCGTCACCATCCGACCCATACCGATGATCACCATCGACTTCCTCGGGATCTATCCGGATCTCGTCAGCCTCCTGCCGCAGCTGCTGCTGGCGCTGTCGCCGCTCGCGTGGAACCTGATCCGCCGGCGCGGGCAGAACGACGACTCCACCACCGTCGCCACTGCCGAGTAGCAGCGCGACGCAAGTGGCGCGCGGTCCTGGCGCGCAACCCGCCGTAGACGGGAGGAGTGATCTCTGCCCTCCTTCGGCTCGGCGGCTTCTCCGGATGGGATGCGGAGTTCCCACGGTGTGGCGCCGTCTTCGTACGCCCCGGCACCCGCTGACAAGGTCCGCGTGCCCGTAACCCCCCGTTTGAGAAGAAATCTGCGCGCAAGTTCTCGGACCGGAGCACGTTCGCCCGCCCTTGGAACGAGCGCTGCACACCGCCTTGCGCCCAGCCGCATCCAGGACGGCTGAGTCCGGCGCACTCGACACGGCACGCGGTGCACCGGTTGGCACACGAACACAGTGCCCGGGTGGGAGCGGACGACGATGGGTGGGAAACGAAACGCCACGCGTGTGGCGAGTGCCATCCTCTTGTTGGCCGGAGTCACGGCCTGCCAGAAACCAGAGGACGGCGGCGGGTCTGGCCTTCGGGCTGCACCAGCGTCCAACAGCGACGCACGTCACGTCGACGGCGAGGACAAGTCGGATGACAAGAAGAAGAAGGAAGAGAAGAAGGAGCCCGACTTTGGCTTCAACTGGGAGAAGCCGAGCTGCGAGCGCTGGGTGAAGGCGCACGTCGTCGCGCTCGACCAGGCGTTCACCTACAACCGGTTCGGCGCGTTCAACCCGATCGGCATGATGTACGCGCTGAAGCGGGACGTCGAGTCGATCGACGGCAGCCCTGATCTGAAGCCCGGCATGGTGCGTCTCCGCGAGGACAAGCGTCCCCGACCGCTGGTGCTTCGGGTCAACCAGGGCGACTGTCTCAAGGTCACGTTCACCAACCTTCTGGCCCCCAGGCGCGAGGACATCCCCGATCCGCCCGACGTGCCTTTCCACGTGGACCCGCCGGGGGATGAGGACCTGAGGAACGACGCGCCCTTCACCCGCGCCGCCAGCGTCCACATCCAGAGCCTGCAATACCTCAACATCTTCTCGGACGGCGCCAACGTGGGGAACAACGTGAGCTCGCTCGCGGACCCCGGCGAGACGCGGGAGTACCAGTTCTTCGCGGCGAACGAGGGGACGCGCCTCATCTACAGCGGGGCCCATCTGGCGGGCGGCGAGGGAGACAACGCCGCGTTGGCATCAGGGCTCTTCGGCGCGCTGCATGTCGAGCCCAGAGGCTCGGAATGGTACCGCTCGCAGGTCACCGCGGAGGAGCTGAAGGATGCGACGGTCGGTGAGAATCCGGACGGCACCCCGAAGATCGACTTCGAGGCCGAGCGCAACGGCGTGCCCGTCCTGCGGATGCTCGATGACAACAATGAGATCATCCACTCCGATCTGAACGCGATCATCACCAGGACCGAGCAGACGGATGCCGACACCACCGTCGCCCAGAACGAGGGCGTGTTCCGCGAGTTCACCACCGTCTTCCACGACGAGATCAAGGTGGTGCAGGCATTCCCGGAGCTCGACAGTGATCCGACGCTGCGGTCCGTTCGGGATGGCTTCGCCATCAACTACGGCGCGGACGCGGTCGGGCCGCGACTACTGGCAAACCGTGCGCGAATAGGACCCAGCAAGGACTGCCTCGAGTGCAAGTTCGAGGAGTTCTTCCTCACCTCCTGGGCCAGCGGCGATCCGGCGATCAACATCGAGCGGGACCACGAAGGTAAGGCCGTGCGCGCGATCTACCCGGATGATCCCTCCAACGTGCACCACGCCTACGTGGGCGACCCGGTCTGGTTCCGCAACCTGCATGCCGGCCCGCGCGAGTCGCACATCTGGCATCTGCATTCGCACCAGTGGCTGCACTCGCCCAAAGATGACGACTCGAACTACCTCGACTCGGAGAGCATCAGCCCCGGCTCCTCCTTCACCGCTCCCATCGCCTTCGGCGGCGGCGGAAACCGCAACCACACCGTGGGAGACGCGATCTTCCACTGCCACCTGTATCCGCACTTTGCCGGCGGCATGTGGGAGCTCTGGCGGAACCACGACGTGTTCGAGGCCGGCACGAAGGATCGCAACCTCCCGGACGCCGAAATCAAGAAGGGCGTTCCGACGCCCGCAGTCGTTCCCCTCCCCGATCGCGGTATGCCGCCCATGCCGACCTACAAGCCAGGCGAGGTCCGGCTGGCGAACGGCAAGAAGGTGTGGCGCCCTGCCCTGCCGGGATATCCGTTCTTCATCGCCGCGAAGGAAGGTCACCGACCGCCGCAGCCGCCCCTGGACATGGAGTTCGACGGCGGTCTGCCCCGGCACCTCGTCGCCAACGTGGACGAGGCGAAGTTCGGTGAGCGCGGAGACTTCGACGTGATCCTGGAGAAAATCGACCTCAAGCTCCTCAAGAATGAGGGCGAGCCGGATGAGCGCAACGCCATGCGATTCCACGCTGGCGATCTCGAGGGTGCCCGACCGGCGAAGACGCGCTACGGCTTTCAGTCCGCGGCGTACCCGGCCTTTACGCCCGAAGGAAAACGGTCGGAGTTCTTCGTCAACGG
>JBAWAM010000793.1:0-4631 GCA_049589315.1 Myxococcaceae bacterium | reverse complement strand
GACTTCTGGGGGCCGCTCACGGACGTGATCAGGCGTGTCAGCTCCGACGGGCAGCGGCTGACGATCCCGCCCGAGGCCTTCGATCTCGTCCACCTCACCGACGACGTGGAGGAGGCGGTGGACGTGGTCTGCCGGACCCGGGGCGGCGGGATGTTCGACGAGCCCATCGCGGCCCTCGGCGATCGGATCGCCCTCGAGTTGATCGACGGCCTGCACTTCCTCGAGCAGCTCCCTGCGTCAGTGACCGTGCTCGGCGGGAGTCGACTCGAGGAGAGCGATCCAGCAATCAAAGGCGTGGAGCTCATCGCCGAGCACCTCGCGAGGGCGGGCGTGCCCACGCGGTCCGGCGGACCGGGGCCGATCTCCATTGCGCTCGCGCGAGGAGGACACCGGGGTCATCGGCTCTTGCCGCAGCAGGCCTTCGGGATGCGCCGCGAGGATCACCGGAACCTGTACGGTGCCGATCGGGTGCACCTGGTGAACGACCGGCTCACGCACAAGGTGCTGCTCACCGAGAACTCACGCGCGTTCCTGGCGCTCCCCGGCGGGCTCGGCACACTCGACGAGCTGTTCAGCGTCCTGTGCCAGCTCCAGACGCGGAAGATCCCCCATCGCCGGCTGGTGCTCTACGGGAAGGCGTGGTGGACGCCGTTGTTCGAGGCGGTCGAAGAGCTGATGCTGCGCGGCCCTCGCAAGACGATCAGCGAGGCAGACCTCCAACTGGTCACGATCACCGACGACCCCGAGGAGGCGGCGCGACTGCTGCTCACGCCGGTGACGACTCCCACATAGGGGACTGGCTGCTTTTTTCCCGACCCGTGAAAAAAGCAGCCTGTCCCCTTTTCACGTCGCGGACTCTGCCCGCTGTTGTCCGCGGACCCGGACGAGGAGCGCGTCGAGGGAGTACCGACCCGGTCCACGCAACATGAACACCAGCGCGATCCCGAGATAGAGGAGCGCACCCTCATACGAGCCACCCTTGCCCACGAAGGGGTGCCCCTGCGCGACGTGCTTGATGACGGCGACCGCCATCGTGGCGAGGACGCCGAACGACGCCAGCGGCGTCAGCACGCCCAGAATCCACGCAAGGCCGCCGCCGAACTCGGCGAGCGCGGCGAGCGCCTGCAGGACCCCGGGCATCCCGCTGTCGGGCCCCATCCATCCGAACGGGTTCCGAATCTTGGGGACGCCGTGGAGCATGATCCCGATGCCGGCGATCACCCTGAGAGCAACGAGCGCGACGTTTGCCCTCGCGCCCGACACGGTAGGGAACAGAAGTAGGCTCTTCATGCTACGCGGACTTCTTCTCGGCAGCGGCGACGGCGGAGACCTCGATCTCGATCTCCACCTTCTCGCCGACGAGCACGCCGCCCGTCTCCAGCGCCGTGTTCCAGTTGAGGCCGAAGTCGGTGCGGTTCACGCTGCCGCGGGCGGCGAAGCCCTGGCGCGCATTGCCCCACGGATCCTTGCCGCTCCCCAGGCGCTCGAGATCCAGCGTCACCTCACGCGTGATGCCGTGCATCGTCAGATCGCCGACCACCCGGAGGTCGCTCCCCTTCGCCTCGGCGCGGCGGCTCGCGAAGGTGATGGTCGGGTACTTCTCCGTGTCGAAAAAGTCCGCGCTCTTGAGGTGCCCGTCCCGCTTCGGCTCCTTGGTGTCGATGCTGGACGCGTCGATCGTCGCGTTGAAGGACGACTTCGAGAGATCGCTCTCGTCCAGCGTGATGCGCCCGCTGAAGCTGGCGAACGAACCGCGAACCTTCGCGATCATCATGTGGCGGACCGAGAAGTGGATACCGGAGTGCGAAGCGTCGATGTCGTAGGTCTGAGCAGCCATGTGTCTCTCCCTTGAGGTGCCGGATGTTCCGGCGGCGTGATGTGGAACACCGATATACCTTTTCTATTTCAAGTTGCTACTAAAAAGTAAGTACCCGATGCGCCGTAAGCGATTCGGGTGTATTCTCCTGAAGTCATGAAGGGATCGACTGAAATCTGTCCGCGCTTCGAGGTCGCCGCCGAGCTGCTCGGGAAGCGTTGGACCGGGCTCATCCTGAGGGTGCTCCTCGACGGGCCGAAGCGGTTCTGTGAACTCTCCGGCACGCTGGAGAACCTCAGCGAACGCATGCTCTCGGAGCGACTGAAGGAGCTCGAGGCGAACGGGATCGTCCAGCGGCGCGTCCAGCCCACCACCCCGGTGCAGGTCGACTACCGGCTGACGGAGAAGGGCCAGTCGCTGAAGGGGGTCGTCGACGCGATGGGGAAGTGGGCCGAAGCGTGGGTGAACCCAGAAGACTGCGCGGTCGCCGAAGAGCCGGCCAGGCGCGCGCGTCAGGCGAAGTGACCTCGCCGCAATCCCGTTCAGGCCTCGTGAGCGCGGGGGAACAGGATCTCGTTCTCGAGGTACAGGTGCTCGCGCATGGTGTGGTCGAGCGACTCGAGCCCGCTCCACAGCGCTCGCACGTCGTCGGACGCGCCGGCGGGCACGGTGAAACCGCCCGTCAGATTGCGAATGCAATCGAGCAGGTCGGTCGCGTGATCGTGCTCGAAGATCCCCACGTGGACGGGTCCCCCTCTCGGAATGGGACGTCCGGAGAGCAACCAGGGAAAGAGGACCCGCTCCTCCCACTCCATGTGCGGTTCGAGGTCCTGGCGCAGTCGGGCGAGAGTCTGGAAGAGATCCGCGCGCAGCACCTTCGCGGCCAGCGGGCAGAGGCGAGCGAAGTCCTCGCGCAGCGGCTCGTGGTAGCAGTCGATGATGTGTTCGATGATCTCGCGGTTGTTGCGCTCGGACCAGGGCGAGGTTTCGGCGGAGGCAATCATCGTGCGGCCCTCTCAAGCCGGGTTGCCAACGGGACGAGCCAGAGCAGGCCGGCGAGGACGAGCGGTACCGCGCCCCAGGCGGCGAGCCGGTAGCCCAGCGGAATCAGGGACGAGGCGACCGGAACTCCGGTCACTCCGGCGCCCAGCAGCGCGAGACCTCCCGCCATGATCAACAGCCCGGAGTTGTGAAGCCAGAGCCCGTGCCCGAGGGGCCGTTTCAGCCGGTCGAGCAGCGGGATCATCAGACCAAGGCTCACGAAGCCGACGAGCAGCACGTGCAGGTAGAGGATCGCCGGGTGTCGGGTCTGCGTTGCCCACGAGGCGAGCCCGAACGCTCCCGCCGCCTCCATGCCGACCTTCAGCGCGTACCAGCCCGCGAGCGACCTGAACGCGACGCGCTCACTCCCACGGAGCTCGCCCGCGGCGCGCCACAGCGAGCCCACCCATAGGGTTCCGGCTGCGGCGACGACCAGCGCGCCGATCCGCGATACCGCGCCGATCCAGCCGACGTCGCCGCCGACCACACCCAGCGGCGCCCCGGTCCAGGCGGTGAACGCCATCAAGCCCAGGCTCGTCCGGAGCGGCCGCTCGTCCAGCGTGACGCCTCGCGTCCGGAGATGCGCGAGGAGCGCCGCCAGGGTCGTGAAGAGGAAGAACCACGAGAAGGCGTGAAGGAACGTGTAGACCGACAGCTGCGCGTGGAAGGGTGTCCCCCACTTCGTCGCCAACAGCACGACCCGCGCGATGGCGCCGCACAAGGCGACCAGCACGTAGATCATCCCGGCGCGCAGGAAGGCCACCTCCACGCCGGTCTGCCCGCGCGCCCGCCTCCACCACACTCCGACGGCTGCAAACCAGACGACCAGCGCCGCGGTCGAGACGACGATCCCGGGCAAGGCGTATCCGCTGTGCAGGAAGGCGGCGAAGGTCCCGACGGAGACCAGCACCAACGCCCAGAGGACCGCCTTCACCGCACGTCCGCCCGCATCGATGCGCTGGAACGCGAGCCACATCAAGCCGAGCCCCGCCCACCCGAAGTAGAGCGTGTGCGAGTGGGCGTGCAGGGCGTTTCCGAAGTTCAGCCACGGAATCGGCTGGAGAAACGAGGTCCGGAGGAGCAGGCCCAGGCCGATCGCGACGACGTAGAAGGAAAGAGCGAGTGCCGGGAAGACCATGACCCGGACAAGGGCAAGTCGCGGGCCAACCTCCGTGCCTCTCCGGCGGTCGTTGGACGCGCAAGGAGTTGGCCCTGCCCACCGGAAGGGTGCAAATGATGCGCTCTGCGGCCGAGGTGCTGGGTGGAGGTCACCTTGGTGCGGCGAGAGGCGCGGTCGTCCGTTCGCTCGAACACGTCCGCCGATCGCGCCCCGCCCCGGCCCCTTGGTTCCCCCCCTGAGCGCACACAGCGTCTGCCTGCTCGCCGTGTTTGCAGGGCAGGAGGTGGATGGATGGCCAGAACCCTCGTCGGAATCTGCGCCGCGGTCGCGCTCATGGGATGCGAGTCCGAACGGATCCGGGGCGAACGCGTCGAGTTCCAGGGCCAACACGTCGCCGCCTCGGCCGAACCCGATGGCGACCAGATCTCGCGTGTGTTCATCACGGTCCCGGTCCAGGCCATCGAGGACACCTCTGCCGTCGCCGGTCTGACGCTCCCGGAGCGCGTGCGGAACGAGACCTTTCCCCAGTTCTTCCAGATCGCGTCGAGCCGCGGCGGCGATCCCTTCGGCCCACCCGCGACGCACCTGGCGCTCCGCTACTTCGGCGTGCCCGAGGCGTCGGTGACCGCGGTCACCTGTGGCGCGCAGCCGGAG
>JBAWAM010000792.1:0-4186 GCA_049589315.1 Myxococcaceae bacterium | reverse complement strand
GGTGCGCGCCGCGCTCGAGGCAGATCCGGCGGACGTGGCGGCGCTTGCGCTCGACGAGCGGCTGGCGTCGGTCGATCTGAGCCGGATGTTGCTGCTGGATACGGAGACCACCGGACTGGCCGGCGGTACTGGAACGCTCCCCTTCGTCGTAGGCCTCGCCTGGTTCGAGGGCGAATCGCTCCGGGTGCAGCAGTTCCTGTTGCGGCGCCCTGGTGAGGAGGGGCCGATCCTGCGGCACTTCGAGGAGCGGCTCGCGGCTTCGAGCTGCCTCGTCACCTACAACGGCAAGACCTTCGACTGGCCGCTCCTGAAAAGCCGCTTCGTGATGAATCGCCTGCCGGTGCCCCGGGCACTGCCGCATCTGGACCTGCTCCATTGCGCGCGGCGGGTGTTCCGGCACCGCACCGGAGGCGCGAAGCTGGTGCACCTCGAGGAGCACGTGCTGGGGCACGTCCGGGTCGGTGACGTCCCCGGCGCCGACATCCCCGAGCTGTATTTCCGGTATCTCCGCAACGGCAATGGCTCGCTGCTGACGCCCGTGTTGGATCACAACGCCCAGGACATGGCGCTGCTTCCGGCATTGCTGGGAGTGATCGCCCGACAGTTCCGCGCCAGCGGGCGCGAGGGCGACCCACGCGATCAGCTTGGCTACGCGCAGGTCGCCACCCGCGCCCGGGATTACGACCGGGCCCTTGCGTTCGCGCGGGCAGCGGCATCGAGCGGGGGCAGGGAGCTGTCGGCCGAGGCGCTCGCGCTCGCCTCGAGCCTCTCGCGGCGCAACGGGGAGTCGCAGGAGGCGATCGCCCTGCTCGAACGCGCGCTGGGGCTCGCCGGGAAGGAGGCTGCGCCCTCGCTCCACCTCGAGTTGTCCAAGCTCTACGAGCACCGGGCGCGCGATCTCGGGCGGGCACTGCAGCACGCTCGACACACCGCGCCGGCGGAAGGGACGGAAGCGCAGGCGAAGCGGATCGCTCGACTGGAGCGGAAGCTCTCGCGCCGGGATGGGACCTTGCCGCTCCTCACGCGCTGAACCTCTCCACCCATCGTGTGTCGTGCATCCGCCCTGACAGGGAAGGGCGGTCCACACTGTGGACACGTGTTTCGCCCCAAAGTCACGGATCCGAGGCAGCGCGAGCATGGCAAGGGCGTTGCTGGGCTGCGCCGTCCATGAGAACGGCACTCCTCTCCGCGGCGGCGTGTGTAGGGCTCCTATTGGGATGTGGCCCCGACCGTCTGGTCGACGTGAGCGATCCCGGAGCAGTTGGACCCGGCGAGCCCGTCGAGCCCGTCGAGCCCGGTGAGCCGAATCCAGTCTCGGATCTTCCCCGCGAGGAGTGGCGCCCCCTCCAGACGGAGCTTCTGGAGTACGCGCTCGACATCGCCGAGCCCGACTGGGAGAGGCTCCTCGCCAATGAGGACGCGGAGGACTACTGGGTTCCCGGGAGGTTCACCTACGATGGACGCTCCTGGAGCGTGGAGGTTCGCCTTCGCGGGAAGTCGACCCGGGCCCATCCCAAGAAGAGCTTCCAGGTCCGGTTTCCGAAGGACGACAAGTTCTTCGGGCGGGCGCGGCTCGAGCTGATGGCCGAGTACAGAGACTCCGGCCAGCTCACGGAGAAGCTCTGGTGGGACCTCGCGGCGGCGGCCGGGTTGATGGTGCCGCAGGCGACGTACGTCAACCTGACGATCAACGACGCCTACTACGGGGTGATGACCCAGGTCGAACGGGTGGACAAGGCGTTCCTTGTCGCGCACGGGCGACACCCGGACGGCTCGGTCTATCGGGCGGGGCATTATGACGGCGAGCTGCGGCACATCCCTGCGCTCGAATACCAGGACCCATGGGAGAAGCGGACCAACGAGAGTGAGCCCTTCGACGAGCTCTGGGCGTTCCTCCACGACATCAGCAGGACGCCGGCGCACGAGCTGGAGGACACGCTCGAACAGCAGATGGAGCTCGACGCGTACATCACGTGGATGGCCGTCGACGCCCTGATCGCCAACGACCTGATCATGGACGCCCGGCCCTTCCTGATCCGCGACGGTGGAACCAGGAAGTGGATCTACGTGCCCTGGGATCTCAACAACGCGAACTCGACCTACAGCCGGCTCGAGGATCTGAACCAGTGGAACGGCGCCGAGCGCCCCCTCGTGAACTTCACGATCTACGATCGCTATGCCTACGATCTGGCCGAAGAGCGCACGGCCATCGGGTACGCCGAGGACATGCGTCCGACGTGGAGCGTGCTCTCCACGCGCATCGTGGACGACGCGCGATTGCGTGAGCGGTTCATCGCGCGGACTCGAGAGCTGATCGACTCGCACTTCACCGAAGAGGTGTTGGGCGCGCGGATCGACGAGATGGAGCGACTCCTGGCGCCGCACGTCTCGCGGGACCCGTACGCGGACCAGGCCTTCGTCGCCCGATCGTCCGACTTCCTCAAGGGATTCATCCGCGACCGCCGCGCCTTCCTGGCCACCGCGCTCGAGGAGGTAGAGCGCCACGACGAGAAGCCGTGGCGGATTCTCCGGGTCGGCGTCGACGTGACGGGAGGGCAGTTCGTCCAGATCGTGAACGCCTCCAACCAGCGACTCTCTCTCCAGGGGCTCAAGCTGACCTCGGTCCTCCGAAACGCCGAGCAGGGGCAGACGCTTCGCAGCATCCAGGTCGAACCCGGCGAGTGGGTGACCCTGTCATCGGGCGCGACCAGCGCAAGCGAGCGGCTCGAGATCACCTTCGACCCGGCCGAAGCGGAGATCGGCTTGTTCGCGGAGGACGCGAGGACAGCGCTCGATGCCAGCTTCGTTCCGCCGCTCACGCCGGGACAGTCCTACGGGCTCACCGGTCCCGAATAGGACGTCGGAACGCCGTTTGACCTCGGCTCGATCCGGACGTTACATGCCGGCGCCCCCTGGGAGGAGAACATGGCGCGCGCCGACATCACCGACCTCTACCGGATCGACGATCTGCTCACCGAGGACGAGCGGGCCATTCGCGACACGGTCGCCCAGTTCATCGACCGGGAGTTCATCCCCATCGTCGGACGCCACTTCGATGCCGGGACATTCCCGATGGAGGTCGTCCCCAGACTCGGCGAGATGGGCGTGTTCGGTGCCAACCTGAAGGGCCATGGCTGCGCCGGGCTGAACAACATGAGCTACGGCCTCATCCTGCAGGAGCTCGAGCGAGGCGACTCCGGGCTGCGCTCCTTCGCGTCCGTGCAGAGCTCCCTGTGCATGTGGCCGATCTGGGCATACGGCAGCGAAGAGCAGAAGGAGCGATTCCTGCCCGGGATGGCGCAGGGGAAGCTGATCGGTTGCTTTGGCCTGACCGAGCCCGACTTCGGCTCCAACCCGGGTGGCATGCTGACCCGCGCGAAGCGGGACGGCGATCACTGGGTGCTCAACGGCACCAAGACCTGGATCACCAACGGGAGCATTGCGGACGTCGCCGTGGTGTGGGCGAAGGTCGACGACGGCGGCGCCGAGTCGATCCGCGGCTTCCTGGTGGAGAAGGGGATGCCCGGCTTCACCGCGCGGGAGATCAAGGGCAAGTTCTCGCTGCGGGCGTCGTACACCTCCGAGCTCAGCCTGCAGGATGTGCGGGTTCCGGAGGGCAACGTGCTCCCCGGCGTGAAGGGGCTGAAGGGGCCGCTGGCCTGCCTCAACAACGCGAGGGCCGGGATCGCCGTGGCCGCGACCGGTGCTGCGATCGCCTGCTTCGAGGCCGTTCGCGAGTACGCCATGACCCGCGTGCAGTTCGACAGGCCGATCGCCGGCTACCAGCTCACGCAGGAGAAGCTGGCCGACATGCTCCAGGAGATCGTGAAAGCGCAGCTCCTGGGCCACCGCCTGATGCGGCTGAAGGATGAAGGAAAGGCCACGCCGGTGATGGTGTCGATGGCCAAGCGCAACAACGTGAAGTCTGCGTTGGAGATCGCCCGCGTAGCGCGGAGCATCTTCGGGGCGAACGGGATCACCGTGGAGTACCCGGCCGTGCGGCACATGCTGAACCTCGAGTCCGTGCTCACCTACGAGGGCACGCACGAAGTCCACACGCTGGTGCTCGGCAAGGCGATCACCGGCATCGACGCGTTCAACTGAGTGTGGGGTCGGCAGTTCCGAGCGCCGTGCCAACGCGCGATGCCCGACTGCTGACTGCCAACTGCGAACTGCCGACTACGAG
>JBAWAM010000791.1:0-6019 GCA_049589315.1 Myxococcaceae bacterium | reverse complement strand
GGGAACCCGGACCTGGCGCTGGCGGCCTCGGGCAGCAGCGTCGTGAGCGTGCTGCTGGGGCGGGGCGATGGGACGTTCGCGGCGGCGATGGCCCACCCCGTCGGCGTGATGCCCTGGTCGGTCACCTCGGCGGACTTCGATGAGGATGGGAAGGTGGACCTCGCCGTCGCCAACCGCGGCAGCGACACGGTGAGCGTGCTGCTGGGACGCGGCGATGGCACCTTCGATCCGCGTCTCGACATCCCCTCGCTCGACGAGCCCGTGTTCGTCGCCTCCCAGGACTTCGACGGGGACGGGCACGCGGATCTGGCGATCACGAACCTGAGCAGCGACGCGGCCAGCGTGTTCCTGGGAGTCGGGGATGGCACCTTCGAACCGAGGGTGGACTACCCGGTGGGTGATTGGCCGTGGGCGCTGGCGTCGGCCGACTTCGACGAGGACGGTCGGCTGGATCTCGCCGTGACCAGCGGTGCCGACAACCACGTCGCCATCCTGCTCGGCAGGGGAGACGGCACGTTCGGCGCGCGCGTGGACTACCCCACCGGCCGCCGCCCCGAGGTCTTCCTCCCCGCCGACTTCAACGAGGACGGGCATCTGGATCTCGCGATCGTCCACTTCGGTTCCATCCGGAACATGGGCGTGCTGCTGGGCCGGGGCGATGGCACCTTCAACTCGAAGAGGGACGACCTCGCCGTCGTGGGTGGTCCCTCGTCGACCGCGCTCGGCGACTTCGACAAGGATGGGAACCTGGACCTGGTCGCCACGAACCATACCGACCAGAGCCTCAGCGTCTTCCTGGGGCATGGCAACGGGGCGTTCGGCGGGCGGGTGGACTACGCGACCGGGACCTCGCCCCTTCATGTCATCACCGATGATCTCGACGGGGACGGGAACCTCGATGTGCTCGTGAGCAACGAGAGCACGGGGACGCTCAGCGTGTTCCCCGGCAAGGGGGACGGCGGGTTCGATGCGAGGGAGGACTACGCGGCCGGCGCCCAGCCCTACGCGGTCGCGACCGGGGATTTCAACGCGGACGGCCGGAGAGACGTCGCCGTCACGAATCGAAGTGCGGCCTCGGTCAGCATCCTGCTGGGGCAGGCCGATGGAACGCTCGCGAGCAGGACGGCGTACCCGACGGGGCTGCATCCGAGCTGCGTCGCTTCGGGTGACCTCGATGCGGATGGGCAGACGGATCTCGTCGTGTCCAACGCGACGGACAATACGGTCAGCGTGCTGGCGGGCCTGGGTGACGGGACCTTCGCCCCGAAGGTGGACTACCCGGTGGGCGCCAGTCCCAACTTCCTGATCGTCCGGGACCTCAACGGGGATGCGCGGCTCGACCTCGCGGTCGCCAACCTCGGGGAGGACAGCGTGAGCGTCCTGCTTGCGGACCCCGCTGGAGGGTTCGCCGAAAAGGCGAACTACGCCACCGGCGCCGTGCCCACCACGGTCGCCGCCGACGACTTCGATTCGGATGGCAGGTTGGACCTCGTCACCTCGAACGACACGGACGATACCGTCAGCCTCCTGCCAGGACGGGGCGACGGCACCTTCGCACCAAGGCAGGACCATGCGACCGGGAGAGCGACGACCTTCGTCTCGGCGGGGGATCTCAACTCGGACGGCAGGCCGGACCTGGTGGCTGCCAACTACAGCGGCAACAGCGTCAGCGTCCTGCTGAACACGTGTCTGATCGCGCCCGAGCCCACGCTCCCGGAAGAGCCGGTCGACTCGCGAACGAACCGGGCGCTCAAGGTGAGCTGCGGCTGCAGCGATTCAGGCGGACAGCTCGGCCTCGGCGCGCTGGTGTGGTTCAGCTGGGCCTGGCGGCGTCGTGCGCCAACCCACCGCTCCGACAGCTGATAAGCTGCGGAATCTACGGGGGGCTGCGTTCAGGCATGTGCCTTGCTGCCGTCTCTACCTCCACCACCGCCAGGAACCCATGACGACTCCCGACCTCCCTCGTCTGCGTCGCCGCATCGCTGCCGTCGGCACGGTTTCCGTGTTCGCGATCTCTGCCGGATGCTTCGTGAGCGAATCGGAGCTCGAAGGCACGCCCTGTCAGACGAAGGCGGACTGCGGGAGCGACTTCTACGAGTGCGTCATCGGACCGGAGGGCGCCGGGACCTGCGAAGTGTACTTCGGGTTCGCGCCGACGCCGCCGGAGGATGCCGGCTCGGAGCCGGTGGACGCAGGCACGAACCCGCGGGACGCCGGGACGATGCCGATGGACGCAGGCATGAACCCGACGGATGCGGGGATGATGCCGATGGACGCGGGCATCGGGATCCCCGACCCGACGTGGCCGCAGGTGCAGGCCATCCTGACCATGCGCTGCGCCCCCTGTCATACCCAGGCAACGTTCCAGGGGAACTTCCAGGTCAACTCGACGAACTCGTACACGTGGATCCAGGAGCCGGCCAGCGGCTCCGCGTGCACCGGCCAGGGGACGCGCGTCGTCGCCGGAAACCCCGACATGAGCATCCTCTGGAGCAAGATCAACGGCACGCCGCGCTGCGGTCAGCAGATGCCTCCCGCGGCGCCGTTGAAGCAGACCCAGCCGGCGGACGCCCAGACCCTCTTCAACTGGATCTCCAGGGGCGCGAAGATGTAGCGGCGCTCGCCGGTGGGGGGCTGAGACGCCTCCCCTGGTGCACCCACCCGCACCGCGTCGAACGGGTCCAGCGTGAATGGGTCCAGTGATTTCGACTGGTTACATCGCATGTGGCTTCGGCCATCCGCTTGCATAATCCTCGCTTCACCCATGGACCAGGGATTCACCCGCAGCAGCAGGATGTCCGACCTCCTCCCGACCCTGAGCACGGGCGTCGTGAGGGTGGTGGATGGACCGGACCTCGGGTTGGTTCGTGCGGTGGGGAAGGATCCGCTGATCGTAGGCACGTCGGAAAGCAGTGGGCTCCGACTCCGTGACCCCAAAGTGTCCCGCACCCACTGCCAGATCACCCTCGGCCGACGCGGGTTCCTGGTCCGGGATCTGGGGAGCCGGAACGGCACGCTGTATCAGGGCTCGGCGGTGGGCGAGGTGGCCGTGCCGCCGGGGGCCGTGCTCCGGGTGGGCAGCACGCACCTGCAGCTCGCCACGGGCGCGGTGAAGAACGAGCTCGATCCCAGTCCGGGGCACGACTTCGGACCGCTGGTGGGTCAGAGCGTGCTCATGCGTCGCGTTTTCGCGCAGCTCGAGCGGGCCAGCCGCTCCGACTCCAGCGTCCTGCTGCTCGGGGAGACCGGGACCGGAAAGGAGCTTGCCGCCCGCGCCCTACACGATCAGGGGCCGCGCAGGAGCGGGCCCTTCATGGTGCTGGAGTGCGCCGCGCTTCCCAGCGAGCTGCTGCACAGCGCGTTGTTCGGACACGAGGTCGGCGCCTTCACCGGGGCCACCCGCCTGCACCAGGGGGCCTTCGAGCGGGCCCAGCGGGGGACGCTGTTCCTCGACGAGATCGCTGCGCTCCCGCTCGAACATCAGCCCACGCTGCTGCGCGCGCTGGACAGCCGGCAGATCCAACGCGTGGGCAGCGCCTCCCGGATCGCGCTGGACGTCCGGGTGATCGCCTCGAGCCGGGTGGATCTCGCCGCGGAGGTCGCCGCCGGGAGGTTCCGCGAGGACCTGTTCTACCGGTTGAACGTGGTGCAGACGGAGCTACCGCCGCTCCGGGCGCGCAAGGAGGATCTGCCGCTGTTGTGCGAGGCGATCCTGCGCGAGCTGGGCGTCGCCGAGCCGGGCCCCATCGAAGGGATGGGCCTGGCGCTGCTGTCCGAGCACCGGTGGCCCGGCAACACGCGCGAGCTGCGAAACGTGCTCGAGCGCGCCGTGGTCCTCGCGGGCGGACCGCGGCCGTTCACGAAGCTCAGCTTCGAGCCTGCGCGTGACGCCGAGGTCCGGAGCGCGGCGCCCGCGGACACCTCCTTCCAGGCCCGGAAGGAGCGGGTGATCGAGGCCTTCGAGCGCGACTTCCTCACCGATCTGCTGCACGAGTCGCGGGGCAACATCAAGCAGGCCTCCCGCCTCTCCGGGATCGAGCGGACGCAGCTCAAGCGGATGCTGCGGAAGCGGAACCTGCTCTGAGTTCGAGCTCTACCGCGGCGGGAGTTCGATCGTCCCGATCGTCGGGGGTGGCGGCGGGGGACGGGTGACCGCATAGATGACGCCGCCGGTCACCAGCGCAGCGCCGACGCCCAGGCCAACCCAGAGCCAGGTCTTTCCACCGGAGCCGGCGGGTGGCTCGGGCGGCGTGTCCGACGAAGGAGCGCCCAGCGCCTGGGCGGGGACGGTCTGTTGGGGCTTCGGCGTCGGCTCGGCGGTGAAGCTCGTCGGTGTATCCGCTGGCGTCACCGGGATCGCGCGAAGCTCCTCGAGTGTCCGCTCCGCCGCGGGGCGCAGCCGGTGGTCGGGGGCTTCGGCGATGAACCGTTCGAAGAGACGGAGGGCCTCCTGGGGCCGGCCGAGTCCCCGTTCGCACTGCGCCATGTTGATCAGGAGCTCGGGCAGGCCGGAGAGCGCGTGAGCCCGGGTGAAGGCTGCGAGCGCCTCCTGCAGGCGCCCTGCGTCGAAGGCCTCCTTGCCTTCCCGGTAGAGCGCGCCCGGATCCGGGCCTACCGTTTCCGCGGCGAACCCTCGCAAGGGCGCGACACAGAGCAGCGCCGCCAGCAACGCAGCACCGGCGCGAGTCACTCCGTCACCTCGACGAAGCACGCCTGGTCGACGTCGAAGCACTCTCCAGAGGACGGATTCCACGACGTGAACTCAACGACGAGCCCCACCGAGTTGGTGCCCTTCACGGTGTACTCCGTGCTCAGGAGCTGCCACTCGCCCGTCGAAGCGGACTTCGGGTCCGAACTGCCGACGTACGCGTCATTGGGACCGACTTCGCGAATCACCGGGGAGAGCTGCTGTCCGGGGGCGCCACGCACCCACGCGCTCACCCGATAGGTCCTTCCCTGCTGGGGGTTCCTCAGTTGGGGAGGTGCCTCCTCGAGCGTGAAGTAGTCATTCGAGCCGGTCCAGCAGATCCGCGCGGCCCTGCCGATTCCGCCGTAGCCCGGCGAGGCCGCCTCCTTCGCGCCATTCACACCGATCCACTCGGAGAGGTCGTCGTCGAAGCCTGGGTTGGCGAGGATGTTCCCGGGGCAGCTCGCAGAGGGAGGCTCACAGGCGTCGGTGACTCCGTCCGCGTCGGCGTCCTCCTGCCGTGGATCACTGACCGTGACGCAGCCATCCATCGAATCGGGGATGAGATCTCCGTCCTGATCGGAGGGCAATGGCTCGACCAGGGTGATGGCCACGACCGCAGGCGATCGGTTGCCGGGCAGCATTCCCGGTCCGAACGCCACGCGCGCACCGCCCCGGAAACCCCACACGAGAAAGCGAAGCATCTCGTCCGTATGGCCTGAGCGCTCCACGGCGATTCGACCCGGGAGGCGCAGCGCACCAGACTCCGGGAACGGCTGGTCCACCACGAGCGCGCCATGGGGGTCGAGCACGGTGACCGTGATGCGATCCACGTCCGTAACCATGCTCTCGACCTGCAGATGGAGCTCTGCCTCCTCCGGGCTACATGAGAGCAGCAGAAAAGTGAGCGAGAGCAACGTTGGAAGACGCAAGATCCTCATCTTCCCTCGAATGGATCCGCGAGGAAACCGGGGGAGAGCGCTTCCGGTGCGGGCTTCTCGTGCTTCTCCGGAGCGGGCTTCCGGGCCGCGCGCCGCTTCTTGGTGCGTTTCGCCGGCGGGGCCGGGGAGGGTTTCTCCACCGCCTGCAATCTGGGCGCGTGCGCGGGTGCCGGGTCCGGCGCGGGATCGGTGGTCGCGACAGGAGCGGGTACGTGTTCCGTCGGAAGCGTCGACGGGCCCGGGGTGGACCGTCCGAACGCAAAGGTCATGGCGCCGCCACCCACCAGGAGCAGCAGCGCCGCAGGAAGGGCGAACCGCTGATGGAGGCGCTTCCGAACTGGAGGCAGAGTTCGCGTCTCGAGCGTCGTCCTGACCTCATTGGGCGAATTGG
>JBAWAM010000790.1:0-7479 GCA_049589315.1 Myxococcaceae bacterium | reverse complement strand
GCTTCATCCCGAGCGCAGCGCCGCCGCGTACGACGCGCTCACCCAGAGCTTCGGCACCCTGACCGGCGCAGCTGCGGCGGTCTTGAAGGTGGCCAACGCCAACATGGGGCGGGCGATCCGCGTGGTGTCGGTGGAGCGGGGCTTCGATCCGCGCGAGTTCACGCTCGTCGCCTTCGGGGGCGCGGGCCCGCTCCACGCGTGCGAGCTGGCGGAGCTGCTGGAGCTCCCGCGGGTGTTGGTCCCGCGCCACCCGGGCGTGCTCTCCGCGTTGGGGATGGTCATGGCGCCGGTCACCCGCGAGGCCTTCGCCCCCATGATGCGACCCGCCGGCCCGGGCCTCTCGCGCGCGCTGAAGACCGCGGTGCCCAGGCTCACCCGCCGCTGTCGCGAGGCACTCGTACGCGACGGCTATCCGGCCGCAGTGCGGGCGCGGCCGGAGGTGCTGCTGTCCATGCGCTACGTGGGGCAGTCGTACGAGCTCTTCATCCCAGCCGAGTTGGGGAAGGCGCCGCTCGAGGTGCGCTTCCACCGGGCGCACCAGCAGCGCTACGGCCATTCCGAGCCCGGGCGCTCGATCGAGGCGGTGACGCTCCGGGTTCGAGTGCAGCTCCCTGGCCGTCGAATAGAGCTGCGGCCGGAGATCGCTCCGGGCGACCCGGTGCTGGGACAGGCCCGGGTGTGGTTCGGGCGGTTCCGTCAGTCCCGACTGCTCCTGCGCGATCGGCTGCGGCCCGGCGCCCGTTACGACGGTCCGGCGGTGGTGGTGCAGATGGACGCAACGACGGTGGTGCCACCCGGCTGGCGGATGCGGGTCGACCCGATGGCGAACCTGATCCTGGAGCGGCGCTGAGATGGCGGATCCCGCTGCGCTGGCGATCTTCAACGCGCTGCTCGCCTCGGTGGCCGAGGAGATGGGCGTGACGCTCGGCCGAACCGCCTACTCGCCGAACATCAAGGAGCGGCGGGACTACTCCTGCGCGGTGTTCGATCCGAAGGGGCAGATGGTGGCGCAGGCAGCGCACATCCCGGTGCACCTCGGGGCCATGCCGGTGGCAGTCGAAGCGGTGCGTGGGCTCGCGCCGTTCCGCCCGGGCGACATGTACATCCTCAATGACCCGTACCTCGGCGGCACCCACCTGCCGGACATCTCGCTCGTCAGCCCGGTCTTCGTCGGCAGAGCCCACGTGGGCTTCGTCACGAACCGCGCGCACCACGCGGACGTCGGCGGAATGAGCCCCGGGTCGATGCCTGTCGCGACCGAGCTCCACCAGGAGGGGGTGATCATCCCGCCGCTGCGGCTCTTCGATCGCGGGCGGTTGCAGCGAGACGTGCTCACGCTGCTCCTGAGGAACATGCGCGTTCCCGAGCAGAGGCAGGGAGACTTCGACGCGCAAATCGCCGCGCAACGCACCGGGGAGAAGCGGCTCGCAGAGATCGCCCGGTCGGTCGGAAGAGAGCGACTTCGAAAGCAGACGGACGCGCTGCTCGATTGGGCCGAACGCCTGACGCGGAATGCCCTGCGCGCGATCCCTGCGGGAACGTACAGCGCAGAGGACGTCCTCGACGGAGATGGCCAGCTCGACGAACCCGTGCCACTGCGGGTCGCGCTGAAGGTCCGCAGCGGAGCCCTACACTGCGACTTCACCGGCTGCTCGCCTCAGCGAAAAGGTTCGGTCAACGCGGTCGCCAGCGTCACGCGCTCGGCGGTCTATTATGTGGTGCGCTGTCTCCTCGAGCCGGACGCGCCGTCGAACGCGGGCCTCTTTCGGCCGGTGTCGTTCACCCTTCCGGAAGGAACGATCGTGAACGCGCACGCGCCTGCAGCGGTGTCCGCCGGAAACGTGGAGACCTCCCAGCGCATCGTGGACGTCGTGCTCCGCGCACTGGCCAATGCACGCCCCGAGCTCATCCCGGCGGCGAGCAGCGGGACGATGAACAACCTCACCATCGGTGGACAGGATCCCCGCACCGGTCGCGCGTTCACCTACTACGAGACGATCGGCGGTGGCGCCGGCGGTGGTCCACGAGGGCCGGGCCTCTCTGCGGTGCAGACGCACATGACCAACACCCTCAACACGCCAGTCGAAGCGCTGGAGCTGGCGTTCCCGTTCAAGATCACCACCTACGCGATCCGCGACCACTCAGGCGGAGCCGGTCGCCACCCGGGCGGCGACGGGACTGTCCGCGTATACCGGTTCGAAGCGCCCGCGACGGTCAGCCTGATCTCCGAGCGCCGGAGGTTCGCCCCGTGGGGACTCGCCGGCGGTTCGCCCGGCTTTACGGGGCGCAATCTGCTGAGGCGCGCGGACGGGAGCGAAGTAGAGCTGCCGGCGAAGAGCGCCTTCGAGGTCGACCGAGGCGACGAGCTGCACATCCTCACGCCGGGTGGCGGCGGCTGGGGCCGTGCGGACTCACACTGAGGCGCTCGAAACATCGCACTTGTCAGGGTCTGGCCTAGAATCCGGCCAGATGCGACGTGCGTTCGGGCGGTGGTGGCGCCGACAGCCATGGTGGTTCAAAGCGGCGCTGTTTGCGCTGCTGCCGCTGCTGTGGCTGAACCTCAGCGTCGCGTGGGTGGGAAGCTCGGCAGTGTTCCCGCTGTCCCCCTTCTTCCTGAAGGAGAAGTGGCTCGCGCTCAAGACGTACGCCGTGCATCGCCCCGGTTGCCTCGTCGATGGCCATGAGGAGATGGACAGACACATTGCCGCGGCCACGCGCAAGCATCGCCTCCCGCCCGGACTGCTCGGCGCGTTGATCGAGATCGAGTCCGGCACACGGCCGCACCGCATCTCCCCCGCCGGGGCGATGGGACCCGCGCAGCTCATGCCAGGCACCGCGAGTGATCTCGGCGTGAAGGACCCATTCGATGAGGCCCAGGCGATCGACGCCAGCGCGCGGTACCTCGCGTCACACCTCCGACGGTTTCGCGACCTCCGGCTCGCCGTGGCGGCCTACAACGCCGGCCCGGGGAACGTGAGCGACCGACGCATTCCCCGGAACGGTGAGACCGAGTTCTACGTGCGCAAAGTGATGGCGGAGTACGAGCGTCGCAGGCCGCGCCCTCAGCCCGAAACGAAGTCGAAGCGCAGTGCACGAGGCTCGGGGAAGCACACGCGCTGATTCCTCTGGCGAGCTCTACTCAGCGACGACGGGAGACGACCAGCGGAAGATCGCGCCGCCGGACCCAACGAGCCAGAGGTTGTCGGGCCCGGTGCCCCACAGGTCCGTCAGGTCGGGCTCGTCGAATTCGTACGCGGCCATGACCGTCCACGCCGAGCCGTCGAAGTGATGGACCTCTCCGCTAATGCCAGCGACCCACACGTCTCGCGGCGACGAACTCCAGATCGCAGCGAGGTTTCCCTCCGGGTCCGGCGCGGGAGCGAACTGCTTCAGGCTGGTCCCATCGAAATGGAACACCGCCCCGGTCGAGACCGCCCAGACGTCGTTCGGTCCGGTTCCATCGATGTCGTCCAGCCCCTTGCTGGGAGCGGAGGGATCGACGGGCACGGATTGGAACTCACCCTGCCGGGTCCTGAACAACCACGATTCCTTCGATAACCCGCCGACCCAGACGTCATCCGGTCCCGAGCCCCAGAGGGTTCCGACCGCATAGGTGGACCCATACCGGTGCACCCGCCACTCAGAGCCGTCCCAGCGGATCGCCGCCTTCAAGTTGTCGTCATCGGGAAGAATCCAGACGTCATTCGGGCCGCTGGCCCAGACGTCCAGGAGGTGTTTCGACGACGGCAAATCCATGCGCGACCACTGCTGCCCGTTCCAGCGGACCACGGTGCCGTTGGCTCCGACGGCCCACGCATTCTGCGGATTTATCCCGAACACTGCGCTGAGGTTTGCGGCGCCGGCGGCGCTGGGCGTGACGGTCCACCGCGTCCCGTCGAAGTGGGTGATCGTCCCTTCGTCGCCGACGGCCCATACGTCCGTCGCGCTGCTGCCGTGGACGGCACGGAGGCCTTTGGTAGTTCCGCTGTCCGCCCGCACGAAGCCGGTGTCCTCCGCGCCGCACGCGCAGAGGGTCGCGGCGAGGACGGCGGGCAGGAGTCTCGATGGGGTGCTCTTCATGGAAAGGTCGTCATTCATGCTTGCCTGAGTGGTCGTCCGCTCGCGCTTTTTTGAAGCGCCCTCTCCCCTATTCCGCCTGCGGACTGCGTCCGACCGGGCGAGGCGTGGGAATGACGCCCGAATGCGCCGCACCGTCCCTTGTTGTTGGTTCCATGATCAACCACGACTCGCCCTCGCAGGGCATGAACGGGTTGCGTTTGGGCGCGCCCCTCCGACAGAAGCGGCAGCAGCTACTTGCCACGTGGAAGTCCGCCATGGGACTGCTCGCCCTTGAAAGCGCTCCGAACGTCCCGCTGCACGACGGGCCGTTCGAGGGGCTGATCGCTCACCTGTCGAGCGCGATGGACGGTTGCCCCATCGATTGCGAAGCACTGGAGCGACTCGCCGAAGCCCACGCCGCAGAGCGGCTCAACCAGGGTATCGCCGCAGAGTACATGCTGACGGAGTACGCCACGCTGCGTCAGTCCATCATGCGCTTCCTGGGGCAACTCCATGGGGGCAGCCTACCCCTGAAGGTGGTGGAGCGCTTCGAACACGCGCTCGACGTGTCCGTCCGGGTCGCGGTGGCCAGCTACGCGCGCGACCGCGAACGCACGCTCGCGGCGCTGGAGCTCTTCTCGGAGGTCGTACTGGAGTCGGTAGGTGGGAACGAGCTCCTTCCCCGGCTGCTCCGCCTGCTCCTGCAGACGAGCGAGGCTGCTGACACCGTGGCGCTCTTCGAGCGAGAGGGAGATCTGCTGGTGATGCGCGCCTCGGCCGGCCTGGCGGAGGGCCAGGGCTTCACGATCCCGGTGGGAAAGCATCTGATCGGGCGGGTCGCCGCCGAAGGGCGCCCCATCTTCGTGCACAACGCCGCGGAGCATCCGGACGTTGGGTGCAGCGTCGCCCGTGCCCGCGGCCTGCGTGCGCTCTACGGCGTCCCGCTCAAGCGGGGGCAGAGCGTGGTGGGCGTGGCGCTCCTGGGCAGCTGCAGCACTCACGAGTTCTCCTGCGGAGACCAGATCCTTTTCCGCAACATGGCGGCACGCGCGGCAAGCCTCATCTCAGATGTCATGGAACGGCGAGCGCTCGAGGAGGAGGCGCGGCGGGCTTCGGATTTCAGCAACCGGGCCATGAGCATCGTCGGCCATGACCTGCGCACGCCCCTGGCCGCCATCAGCCTTGGGGCCCAGGCCCTGCTGCGACGGGGCGGACTTCCTAAGCACGCCGAGGACACCCTTCGCTGCATCAAGGGCCGCACCGAGTGGATGGCGCAGCTGGTGGAAGACCTGATCGACACCAGCCGCGGGGGCATGGGGGGCGGTATCTCCATCACCCGCGCTCCCGCCGACCTGACGGGCTCGTTCCAGCGCGTGTTCCGCGAGTTCGAGTACACCCACCCCGACCGGAAGGTCAGGGTGCTTCACCAGGGCGATCTCCGGGGAGAGTGGGACCTGACGCGGCTGAACCAGGCGGTCGGGAACCTGGTGAAGAATGCCCTCACGTACAGTCCGCCGGACACGCCGGTGACCGTCACTCTCGCGGATGACGGCGCGCAGGTGAGAGTGGAGGTGCACAATCAGGGCGCTCCCATCGCCGAGAGCCTCCTTCCCCACCTCTTCGAGGCCTTCCAGCGGGGCGAGAACAGCGAGCACACCGCGAAGCGGGGGCTGGGGCTCGGGCTGTACATCGTCCGGCAGATCGCGGTGGCCCACGACGGCACGGTCGAGGTGCAGTCCTCCGCGGAGGCGGGCACCCGGTTCACCCTGGTGCTTCCCCGCTACGCCCTGGCCAACTGAAAGCCGCCCGGAGGATCGCCCCCGGCTCCTGTGCTACGACTGCCGACATGACAGCTCCTTCCTCCCCGGCGCGCAGCGGCAACTCGGGTTCAACGGCGCTGGCCGCCCTGGCGGGCGCCGTATTCGGCTTCCTGGCCGCCACGGTCATCGTCGGCGCAGTGGGCTACGTGTACGTCAAGAAAGAGGCCCGCGAAGCGCGTCGCGGGTGGAACCTCGTTCCCATCGTGGTGGCGGACAGGTTCGTCCCCGAGGACACGGCCATCACGCTGGACATGCTGGTGCAGCGTCAGATCCCCGAGCAGTTCGTGACGGGATCTATGGTGGAATCGGACCGTGCCAGGAGCTTGGAGGGCCAGAAGGTCCAGGTCGCGGTGCAGAGGGGTGACCCGATCCTCTGGACCCAGTTCGGGTCGACGAAGACTTCCGAGGTCCTCTTCGCGCGGCGGGACGTGCCCGCGGGGAGCGTCCTCACGGAAGACGATCTCGAGGAGAGGGAGATGAAGGTCAAGCTGTTGACGCCGAGCTGGGTTCTGTCCATCGACCGTCCGCAGGTCCTTGACCGAAAGGTCGTTGCGCCGTTCCGTCGGGGTGACCCGATCCTGTGGACGCATTTCCGGGCTGAACCCGCACCGGTCACCCCGGGTGGAGCAAACGCTCGAGCGGAGTAGCTCCGTTTCCGGCTAGGCTGCCTGCCTGGCGATGGGCTCTCGGCGGTTCCTCTACACGTTCGGCATTCTCGGCGGGCTCCTCTCGAGCGCGCTGGTGGGTGCCCTGATGTCCCTGCTCGACGGCGTCCCGCTCCCGTGGCGCCTATGGGTCGTCCTGGTCGCGGGCAACGTGATCGGCTTCACCGCCGGCGGCTATCTCACCTGGTTCCAGTGGGCGAGCCGCAGGGCCCGTCGTCGCGGCCGCATCCTCACGGAGCTCTCGCAGGGCGATCTCACGGTCGGCGTCGGCCTCACCCGCCAGTTCGACGGCCACGGCGATCTCCGCCGGCTCATCCTGTCGCTCCGCCGGGCGCTGTTCCAGGTGCAGCGGGTCACGGCCAACGTGCACCGCACCTGCGAAGACGTCGCCCTGCAGGCGCGCGCCCTCCTCGAAGCGGCGCGACGACAGGGAGCGGCCGTTGACCGCACGCTCGGCGCGGTGGACGGCATGGGCGACAGCCTCGTCGCCGCGGGCCGCCGGGTCACGCAGCTCGAAGCCTTCGCCCAGGAGACCACCGGCTCACTGTCCGAGATGACCGAGCGCATCGAGCAGGTCGCCTCGGCCCTCACCACCCTGAATGCGTTCACGCACAGGACCTCGGACCAGGTCCAGCTCATGAGCGAGCGGATCTCCGCGATCGCCAGCGCCGGCGACGCGCTGGTCCGCTTCGCGGGAGAGGCCGACGACTTCGTCGCTGCGGTCGAGGGCGGCATCGAATCGGTCCGTCGCCGGGCCCGTGAGACGGGGGACCTGGCGCACGAGGTCACTCTCACCGCCGAGCGCGGTCACGCGATGGTCGGCGACAGCGTCCAGGCGATGTATCGGATCGAGGAGTCGGTCCGGAAGGCCGCGCAGATCGTCGACTCGCTCGGGACCCGCTCGCTGGAGATCGGCCGGATCGTGGACGTGATCC
>JBAWAM010000789.1:0-5133 GCA_049589315.1 Myxococcaceae bacterium | reverse complement strand
GGAGGTGGAGACTTCGACACCTTCGAGATCTTCTCTCCGCCGTATCTCTTCAAGGGTGCGCGCCCGAACATCACCGCCGCGCCCGAAGGGATCGCCTGGGGCCGGAAGTTCAAGGTCTTCACGGTCGACGCGGAGAAGATCTCGAAGGTGGCGCTGCTGAAGCTGGGCGCGCCCACGCACGCCTTCGATCAGAGCCAGCGCATCCACGATCTCGCCTTCACCCGGCGCCCCGGCGTGCTCGAGATCACCCCTCCGGCCAACGACGTCGAGGCGCCGCCGGGTCACTTCATGCTCTTCGTCCTCAACGAGCTCGGCGTGCCGTCGGTCGCCTCCATCGTTCAGCTGGGAGACAAGGCCTCCGATCCGGCCGAAGAGCCCATCGTCGAGAATCCTCCGGTGCTGGAGCCCGTGCGGGGGACCTGTGGCGCCCCGACGCCGAGCGGCAGTGTTCGTGCCCTGCTTCCGCTGCTCTTCGGGCTGGGGTGGATGCTCCGCCGCTGGCGGGGGCGAAGGTCGACTACCGCGGCAGCCCGGCGGCTGGGCTCGCTCCCGTGACCGGGCAGGACTCCGCGCTCAGCGCCTTCCACACCGCCTTGCCCACCCGCGCCAATGCGCGGTCTGCGTCTGCAGGGCGTTCGAAGTCTCGCGCACAGACCGCCAATGCCACCGGACGCTCCGGCGTGACGTAGAGCAAGCCGACGTCGCACGCGCGCCGATGCTGGGTCCCCGTCTTGTGGGCCCAGACCGTCTGCGGCGGGATCCCGGCGCGGATGCGGCTGCTCCCGGTCCGGCATCCCCGGAGCAGCGCGTGCGATGTCTGGCAGCTCGTCGGTGACAGCCCGGTGCACTGGCTGAGCTGCTCGAGCAGCGCGCCCATCTGCTGCATCGACGCGGTGTTGAGGTTCTGCCTGTAGTAGTCGCGCCAGGCGCGTTCGAGATCCGCCGCGGTGAAGGCGGGCGACCGCTTCACCAGCTTCGACAGGCGCTGCGCCCGGGCGGGCTGCTTCCGCTCCAGCCAGAGCTCGAAGATCTGCTCCGGCGTGAGGTTGAACCCGTCCGGATGAAGCGCCCCATACACGTGGCGCCGCACGTCCAGGAGGGTGGTGACCGGCCCGAGCCGGAGCCCCCGGTCCGCGGCGTTCTTGTTCACGTTCTCCAGCCCGACGAGCCTGATCAGCAGATCGGTCGCCGTGTTGTCGCTGTCGCCCATCATCACGTCGAGCAGGAACGCCACGGTGAACGTCGTCCCCGGAGCCGCGCTCTTCACGGGTCCGGCGCCGTCCCGCAGGTCCTCCGGGTTGAAGGTGACTGCCTGGTCCAGGGTCAGCAGGCCGCTGTCGACCTGGCGCAGCACCTCCGCCATGACCAGGAGCTTGGTGGTCGACGCGAGGTACGCCGGCGTCAGCGCGTTGTGACCGTACTCCTCGCCCGTGCTCAAGTCCTTCACGTACACGTTCAACGTGCCGTCGAAGCCGCGGGCGGTCGCCACCACGTCGGTCTCGAGCGCCGCGGGCCAGCAGGGCAGGGCATTGCCGGCGTGGGCCTCAGAAGCGGTCGCGATCGCGAACAAGCACAGGAATGGGCACCACCTCGGTGCGGTCCTGCCACTCTTCCTCCTCCGCTCGCGCTTCCTCTTTGTGCGCATGCGCATGCCGTACCTTCCTGGCGTTCTTGAGTCGTTCCCAGCCCCACGCGCCGGTCGTGCAGAGCACCACGTTCGCCAGGGTCAGTGCGAGCGCCTGCCCGTAACTGACCTCGTGCCGCAGTCCCAGCGTCCACCGGAAGCCGAGGAACAGGATCAACAGGTGTGCATTGAAGCAGAACAGCGATTGGCGCCCCAGCATCTGGAGCGGCCACAAGACCCGGTCCATGGCGCCGTCGAGCTTGAGCACCAGCCCCAGCACCAGGAGCGCCCCGCCCACCGAGAAGAGAAGAAAGACCTCGTTCGGAGGATGTTTGCCGTAGTTCTTCGCCAGGCGGGTGGTGATGTTGCCCAGGTTGTCCCAGTGGTCGACGAAGAAATATCCCAGCGCAGACAAGCCCACCACGAGCGCGGCGGTCCCCAGCGTCTTCACCCGCGCGTCACGTCGCAGCGCATCGCTCCACACCCACTCGCCGATGGCCAGGGCGAAGAGGACCATGCTGCCCCGCGTGAAGATGCCGAAGGTGAAGGCGCCGCGTTGTTCGACGAGGAGCGCCTTGATCTGCCAGGCGCCGCCGAACTCGAACTGCTGCAGGACCATCGCCAGCAGCGCGAGGCCCCAGGCCGTACCGAGCTGCTGCCAGAGCGTCAGCCGTTTCCACATCGGGAGGAGCAACGAGAGCAGCAGGACCGCCCACGTGTAGAAGTCGAGGATCTCCGCGAAGTCCGGGAAACGCTTCCACAGCAGCGTCTCGATGATGATCTCCCGGTCAAAGTGCTCGAACATCTGCACGACCGTGAGGAGCTTGAAGGAGACGAGGATGAACAGCGCCCGTATCCACAGCCCGCGCCGCACCTCAGGCCAGCGATGCGTGCCGGCGCGAGGCAGGTACGCCACTGCCACGCTCAACCCGAAGACGATGATGAAGAGGGTCGAGGAGAACTTGGTCACCAGGTGAACCGGGACGACCGCGAAGTCCGGCAACATCGGGAACGTCAGCAGCCCCTTCACCGTGTGGCTGAGGATCATCAGCGCGATCGCCACGCCACGGGCGGTATCGAGCGCTTGCAGACGTTGTGAGCTTGCCCCGGCCACGGAGGTGCAATGTTAACACTTCTCAGACCCACAATGCCCGGGGCGCGAGGTTCCACGCCTCGGGGCGGACGCGCGGATCGAGCGCGGCGAGCATGGGCAACTCGCCGACGCGCTCGCCGAGCTCGCCGCCTTCCTCCGAGTCAGGCCAGCGGAAGGGCACGGGCTGCTCGCACAGGCGCACCTCGCGCAACCCAGTCGCGTGCGCCACCCGCCGTGCGGCGCGCATCAGGCTGACGCCTTCAGCCTGCGTGCGGGTCGAGAGCAGCAGGATGCGCAGGACGCGATTCTTGAGATCTGCCGCCCAGAACGCGGTGGATTCTCCGGCGCGTGCGCCACAGGACCCGGCGCGCGGCTCGTGCAGGAGCGACGCGTAGACCCGCTCGCGCTCGAGGTGCCAGTCGAGCTGGACTGCAGTGGGCCAGACCACGAAGTCGTCCTCGGGCACCGGGGTGTTCTCCAGCGCAGCGGCGAGGTCTCGCTCGGCGATCAGCGCGTCCACGCTGGCGGCGGGCTCTCCTGCCATCGGAGAGAAGATCCGGTCCGGCGCGGGCCTCGCCACGTAGCCCGCGCGCTCGTAGAGGGATGCACCGACGTCCGAATAGAGCAGCGACGCGTGGGCACCGGGCTCGGCGCGGAGTCTCGCCACCAGCGCCTTGATCATCCCGCTCGCGTACCCGTGACCGCGCAGCCGAGGCTCCGTGACCACGCTCGCCACCCCGAAGGTGACGCCCTCTTCGCGGCGCTGTGGCGGTCCCAGGAAGCTCCGCATCCGGAACGACTCGCACGATGAGAGCACCTCGCCCCCGGAGCCGCACCACAGCCAGGTCTTCATCCCCTGGCGCGACCACGGGTGGGCGCGCAGGCGCTCCTCGCGCTCGAGGAACTGCTCGAGGCCAAGCCGCGCTCCCCACTCCGCCCACGCCACCGGGTCGCGCTCACGCGTCTGTTGCTCTGTCGCTTCGATGAGCTGCATGCGCCGAGTCTGCCCGAGCTCGGGGCCCGGAGTGTAGATTCCGCGAGGTGGACGTCGTGCTCTACCGCTGATGACGGGAGACCTCGACGAGCGCGAAGTCGAAGTGCGCGTGCTGCATGCGCAGCCCGTTCTCGTCCTGACCTGGGCCAGGGGAAAGACGAAGCGGCAGCGTGGCAAAGCGGTCGCGGGAGAGCAGCGGGTCGCCCTCGAAGTAGAGCTGGGTGATCAGCGGGTCGTACCCCGGATGCGTGATCATGAAGTGGATGTGCCGGGGGCGGCTCAGCGGTCCGAGCGGATAGTGACCCGGCACCACCGTCTCGAGCTGGTAGCGCCCGTCATCGGAGGTGCGCATGCGTCCTCGGAACGCCATCCGCAAAGGCGCACCCGGTAGTCCGAACCCGAGCAGGTCCGAGTAGAGGCCGCGACGGTTCGTCTGCCAGACCTCCATCAGCACGTTTCGCAGCGGTTCCGCGGTGTTCGCGCTGAGCACGCGACCTGCGAGGACGAGCCTCTCGCCGCGATCCGACGAGGGAACGATCGTCGTCCGATACGGGGCGCCCGAGCGGTAGGCCGGCCCGAGACGATCCGCGGGAGTCGGCTGCAGCGCGAAACCTTCAGTGCGGCGAATGACCTTTCGCTGGAGGACCGTGCGGGCGAGCGGGACGAACGGGATGCGGAGAACGCCGGCCATGCGCGAAACCTAATCATCAGGCCCAGGACAGGCGCGCCCCGAGTCCAATCCCTGGTCTGCATCTACGGAAGGGGCACCCACGATGGCGTGCGGCTCTTTCCTCCGCGTTTTTCGTCGCTGTTCCCGAAACATCTCTTTGAACTCCGGGCGGATCTGGGACAGCTCCTCGCGCATCACCCGGGCGACGCGACAACGTCGAGCTTCCTCGATCAACTCGTCCGGGCTGCAGACGCCGCGAAGGACGAATACGCGCAGCACCATGCGGGCGACGTCGATCCCGACCTTGTGCCGGAACCTCAGGCAGTCGACCGCGGTGCGGACGAGCGTGGTGACACGGACGGGCACACCACCCGCGTACTCGACAGTGAATCCGGTGGAGTGGAGATCGTTGCTGACCCGGATCACCTCCAGCGGAGCGACCAGCGGCAACGGACGGCGTTGCGAACGCGGAATCGCTAACCAGACGCGCTCTGGTTCATCTTTGAAGAACCGGTAGACGTGGAGCGCCGACAGGAGGCACAGAGTCGCGTTGTTGACCCGTCTCGACGCGAGGACTTCGGGGCTCGGGTCGAGATTGGACCGGTAATACAGGCCAGCGCCGTAGTGCCGAACCCCTCCGACGAAGGTGAGGAAGAACATGTCGCAGCTCCGGATGCCGAGCTCCCGCAGGTCGCGGTACCGCAATACGCCCCACTCCCTCATCGCCTCGTCCGTTCGATCCAGCGCGCACT
>JBAWAM010000788.1:0-2563 GCA_049589315.1 Myxococcaceae bacterium | reverse complement strand
GACTTCTTCTCCTTCTCCATCACCAGCTGGGGCGGCTCGTGCTTGGTGACCACGGTCTCCGTGATCTTGCACTCCTTCACGCCCTCGCGGTACGGCACGTCGTACATGATGTCGAGCATGGCGTCCTCCATGATGGCGCGCAGGCCGCGCGCTCCGGAGTTGCGCCGCATCGCCTCGCGGGCAATGGCCTTGAGGGCCTCCTTGGCGAAGGTCAGCTTCACCTTCTCCATCTCGAACATCTTCTGGTACTGCTTCACCAGCGCGTTCTTCGGCTGGGTGAGGATTGTGATCAGATCCTCTTCCTTCAGATCGTTCAGGGTGGCGATCATCGGAAGCCGGCCGACGAACTCCGGGATCATCCCGAACTTCATCAGGTCTTCCGGCTCTACGAGCTGGAGCAGCTCTCCGATGCTGCGCTCCTCCTTCGAGATGAGCTTCGCGCCGAACCCGATCCCCTTGTCCCCCACCCGCCGCTTGATCACCTGGTCGATGCCGTGGAAGGCGCCGCCGCAGATGAACAGCACATTCGAGGTGTCGACCTGCACGTACTCCTGCTGGTTGTACTTCTTCCCGCCGCGCGGAGTGACGTTGGCCCGGGTTCCCTCGATGATCTTCAGGAGCGCCTGCTGCACGCCTTCCCCGCCGACGTCGCGGGTTGCGGACGGCGTGTCACCCTTGCGCGCGATCTTGTCGATCTCGTCCACGTAGACGATCCCGCGCGCCGCCTTCTCCACGTCATAGTCCGCGTTGTGGAGCAGGTTCTGGATGATGTTCTCGACGTCTTCGCCGACGTACCCCGCCTCGGTGAGGCTGGTCGCGTCGGCGATCGTGAAGGGGACGTTCAGGAACCGCGCGAGCGATTGCGCCAGCAGGGTCTTTCCGGAACCCGTGGGCCCGATGAGCAGGATGTTGCTCTTCGTCAGCTCCACGTCCTCCGGGCCCTGCTGCTTGATGCCGGGCCGCGGACGGGCTGGGGGCCGCTTCTGGTAGATGCGCTTGTAGTGGTTGTAGACCGCGACCGAGAGCACCTTCTTGGCCGTGTCCTGCCCGACCACATACTCGTCGAGGAACGCCTTGATCTCCGCGGGAGTTGGCAGCGAGACCTGTGGCTTACCGTCCTCGCGCTCGCTCTCCTCCGCGATGATGTCATTGCAGAGCTTGATGCACTCGTCGCAGATGTAGACCGTCGGCCCAGCGATCAGCTTCCGCACCTCACGCTGCGACTTGCCGCAGAACGAGCAGGAGAGGTTGACGTGGTGCTCCTTCTTCACTGATCGCCTCCAATTCCCCGGATTCTACATCCGCCAACGACGCCCCGTGCACCCGCTCGCCCGACGCGGGTACGAGCCCGCGAAAAATATAGGCGGCAGTCCCCTCGGCAGGAAGTACCTCGGGGAACCCGGGCGAACGATCTCAGACAGACCTTCGCCCGGAACCTATGGACAAGCCAACTAACGAGCGCGGGATTCTGATGCCAGGGCCTCGACGTCCTCCGCCAGGGCGGCTGCTCGCTCGGCCACGGCGGAGGGCACCTTTCCGCACGCCTTGAGCTCTCCCGCGAGCTTTCTCGCCCACTGGGCAATGCGTCGGAGCTGAAGGTCATCGGGAGGCGGCTCGGGCGCGGGACGCGGATAGCGTTCAGCGAACTCACGCCGGAGCTCCGCGACCGGCTTCTCCGGGTTCCATATCGACTCCCGGATGCTCTGGTATTCGTCCGCCGAGAGCTGACCGCGCTCCTCCGCGCCTGCCAGCACCTCGACCACCTCGAACGCGGGCGCCGTCTGGACGATGTCCTCGTTGGCGACCTTCACGGGCTCATGGCGGGCGAGGAACGAGAAGCTCCGGGTCAGTTTGTCGACCGTCGCCTTGCGGAGGCGGAGCTCCTTCGAGCAGTACGCTTCGAAGGTCTGGTAGCCCCATTCGGTGAACAGCGCGTCGTCGCGCACCTTCACGAGCAGCTTGCCCATCTCTACCCAGCTCGCCTTGAAACGTCTGGCTGCGCTGAGGACAGTGTGGCGGAACGAACCCTGAGGTACTTCTGTGAGCTTCTGGGCAAGAGCGGCTTCGGACATCGCGGCGCACACTACATCGAAGGTCACGAAAGCGTCAGCGCTTCTTGCCAATGTTGAAGGAGATGCTCACCGTCGCGAGCTCCCCCTCGTACGCCTTGAACGACCACTTCCTGAGCTCGCCGAAGAGGCACTCATGGAGCGGGCCCGTCTTGAACTGGGGGTGGTCCACCCAGAGCTTCGACACCCTGCCGTCGTTCCCGACCACGAACTCGAGCGGAATCCGCGCCGCCAGTCCGGGCGACCGCTTTGCCTCGTCGACGAAGCAGGGGAACAGCGACTTCTGCTTCGAGGCGACCACCGCGTTGATCGCGTCCTGGTCGAACTGGGGCTTCATCGAGAGTCCATCGGGGTCCGACCGGTCCTCCACCGGACGCGAAGTCGAGGCCGAGGCGACCGTGCGCCTGGCTGGACGCTCAGGCTTCGCCGGCCTGGTTCCGGCAGCCTGCTGGCCGGGCGTCGTCGCCGCAGCCTTCGCGGGCGCAGAGGTGGCG
>JBAWAM010000787.1:0-7310 GCA_049589315.1 Myxococcaceae bacterium | reverse complement strand
GCCCCGGCTCGCCCATTCCCTGGAAGGCGTATGGACTGGTGCGGGGCTTGAACACGCCGCCCCGGAGCACGTGACCGCCGGCGGAGCGGACCGCGTCGGCGGCCGTGTCGGTCTGATCCTGTCCTTCCACCGCGCAGGGCCCTGCCATCACCACGAAGCCGGGACCACCAATCTCCACGCTGCCGGCTCGGACCCGGGTGGCGTGCGAAGGCCCTGACTTCAGCACGCGTCGCGGGCCGAGGCCTCCGCCCGAACTCTGTGGCTCCACTGGATTCCGATGCACCGCTGTCTCCAGGTTCACGAAGTTCAAGGTGTTTTGAACTCGTTGATGCATGTATAGCCGAGATCGCTTAGAACACAACGTGGAGCTGATGCGATGTCGTCGAGAGCACGTCCCCAACCTCTCTACTGGGCCGCAGCGAGGCAGGTTGCTTCGGTAGATCCGCTGGAGTGCGGACGTCAGGGGTCCGTTCTCTGGGACCGGCCCGAGGCGGGAGAGTCATTCGCGGGCCTGGGCGAGGCGGCCACCCTCTCGGGGAAGCCATCCGAAGTGCTGCAGCGGATCCAGGCAGCTCCGGTGCGTTGGTTGAGCGAGGTCCCCGGCGTGCCCGGACCGTGGTTCGGCGGCATCGCCTTCGACCCGGAGCGTGCGCCGACCCAGACGTGGTCCGGCTTCGGCGCGGCGCGCTTCATCCTCCCAGAGCTCGCAGTGGCCCGCTCCTCGGGGCGGAGCTGGGCGCTCGCCTTCGTGGAAGCCGCGACCGAAGAGGAGGCACGGCCTGCGCTGTCCGCGCGCCTCGACGAAGCCGAGTCGATTCTCGATGAGGGGCGGACGCGGAGTGCGTTGCCGCGCGTTCCGGTGCAGCGCCTCGGACCTGAGACAGGCGAGGTCGCACCCCAGTGGCGTTCGCTGGTGGAGGCCGCGTTGAACGCCGTCGATTCGGGGCGGCTCGAAAAGGTGGTGGGCGCCCGGGAGATCCGCCGCGAGCTTCCGGAAGGCGTGACGCCCCGGGAGATCGCCCGACGCCTGCGGGTCCGTCATCCGGCGTGCACCACCTTCCTCTTCACCGGCGCGGACGGGGCGTGCTTCCTCGGAGCGACCCCCGAAACGCTGCTGCGCGTCGAGGATGGTTTCTTGAAGACCGAGGCGTTGGCCGGAACGCTGGCGCCGGGGCAGCAGGCGCCCAGCGCCAAGGAAGTTCGCGAGCACGACGTGGTGGTGGAGGGCATCCGGGCCGCGCTCGAGGTCGGGTCGCAGTGGGTGGAGGCGGAGGCGACGCCGTCGCTGCACTCATTCGGTCCGCTCGTTCATCTCCGGACGCAGATCGTCGCGCGGCTGATTTCGGGCACGACGCTGGCCACGCTGGTGGGCGCGCTGCATCCCACGCCGGCGGTTGGAGGACTGCCGCGAAAGGAGGCGCTCGACTTCCTTCGGCTCCACGAAGGCTTCGACCGCGGCTGGTACGCGGGGGCCGTGGGATGGGTGGACAGCCGCCGTGCGCACCTGTGCGTCGGGTTGCGGTCCGCCCTGGTCCGTGGGCGCGAGCTGCGTGTGTTCGCAGGCGCCGGGCTGGTCGCGGGCTCCGATCCCGACGCCGAGTGGATCGAGACAGCCCGCAAGGCGGAGGCGGTGCTGAGCGTCTTCGGAGGACCGACATGACCGCGCCGAACCTGAACTACGCGTGGAGTCACGCGCTGCTGGATGAGCTGGTGAAGGGGGGCGTGCGTCACGCCGTGGTCTGCCCCGGTTCGCGCTCCTCGCCGCTCGCGGTGTCGTGCGCAGAGACCGACGCGCTCCGGACGTGGTCGGTGATCGACGAGCGCAGCGCTGGCTTCTTCGCGCTGGGGATCGCCCGCGCGTCGGGCGCGCCTGCCGCCTTGATCGCGACCTCCGGAAGCGCCGGGGCCCACTTCCTTCCCGCAGCGGTCGAGGCCTCGATGAGCGGCGTGCCACTCGTGGTGCTCACCGCAGATCGCCCGTGGGAGCTGCAGGGGTTCGGCGCGCCGCAGACCATTCCCCAGCACGGGTTGCTCGGACGCTTCGCGGTACGGTTCGACGATCTCGCCCTCCCTGAGGCGACCGAAGCCGCCTTCTCGCATCTACGGGCGGTCGCCTCCCGGGCGGTGAGCTCGGCGACGCGGGCGCGCGGCGTGGTCCACCTGAACGTGCCGTTCCGTGAGCCTCTCGCGCCGACGCTCGCGTCGATGCCTTCGCTGACGCCGCAGGCGGTAGGGGGGCGCGGGACTGCGCCGTACCTGTCGATTGCGGCCCCGTCCGTTCCGTCGATTGAGCAGCTCGAACGCGTCGCGGAGTGCGTTCGCGGCGCGCGGCGGGGCGTGATTGTCTGCGGCCCACGCGGTCCCGGGGCCGGGGCCGGTCCCGGATTCGGCGAGGCCGTGCATGAGCTCGCACAGCGTGCCGGCTTCGCCGTGATCGCCGATGCGACCTCGCAGGCGCGGTTCGGCTTCGAGCGGGCGGTGGCGCATGCCGATCTGGTCCTCCAGAACCCCCGCGTGGCGGATGCGCTGACCCCTGACGTGGTGCTCCGGTTCGGTGGCGGGCTCACGTCGAAGCGGCTGCAGAGCTGGCTCGACGGCTCGGGCGCGACCACGATCCTCTTCAGCGACGACGGCGCGCTCTTCGACCCGATGCACCGCGCGGCGCAGGTCGTCGAAGGGGACACGGTCGCGGTGAGTCGGGCGCTGGCCTCGCTGCTCCAGCCCGGCGCGGCGTCCACCGACTGCGCACGAGCGTGGTTCCAGGCGGACCGCCGTGCACGCGCTGCGCTCGAGGACGCCTTCGCGGCAGATCCCCGGCTCACCGAACCCCGGATCGCGCGCGAGGTGGTCGGCGCCCTTGGGAGCGGGTCGAACCTGTTCGTCTCCAGCAGCATGCCCATCCGCGAGGTGGATGCCTGGGCGCCCCCGTCGCGTTCAGCGGTGCGGGTGTTCTGCAATCGCGGGGCGAATGGGATCGACGGCATCGTATCGACGGCGCTGGGCGTCTCGGCGGGGAGCCGGCGCCCGACCGTGCTGCTCACGGGAGACGTCGCGTTCCTGCACGATCTCGGCGGCCTGCTCACCGCGCACCGCGAGCGCATCCCCCTGACGCTCGTGGTCGTGAACAACGACGGCGGCGGCATCTTCTCGTTCCTGCCGATCGCCGGGACGACCCCGCACTTCGAGAAGTTGTTCGGGACGCCGCACGGGCTGGAGCTCTCGCACGCCGCCCGGCTGTTCGGCGCGACGTACACGGCGCCGTCCACCCCTGCGGAGCTCGCGAGCGCCGTGCGAGCAGGACAGGAGGGCGGGCTTCACCTGGTCGAGGTCCGGGTCGCCCGGGAGATCAATCCGGAGGTCCACCGCGCGCTGGCCGCGTGCGTGGTGGCGGCGCTGGAGACGGAGTCGTCGACATGAAGCTGGCCTATGATCTGCGCGGTGAAGGCAGCCGGACGTTGATGCTGCTGCACGGTTTCACCGGCTCCCGCGAAACCTGGAGCGGGCTCGAGCCGCGCCTTTGCACGAACTTCCGGCTGCTCCGGGTCGACCTTCCGGGCCATGGCGGGTCTCCGCTGCCCGTGCTCCCGGGGCGCGAAGGCTTCCTGGAGACCGTCGAAGCGCTGGTGGACGTGCTCGACGAGCTCGGGCTGGGCCAGTGTGACCTCGCGGGTTACTCGCAGGGCGCGCGCATCGCCCTCGCATTCGCGCTCGAGCACCCCGAGCGCGTTTGTCGGGTGGTCCTGGAGAGCGGGACCGCCGGACTTCACCGCCGCAAGGAGCGCGTTGCGCGCCGGCGCGAAGACGAACGGCTGGCGCAGCGGGTCCTGAACGAAGGCGTGGAGCGGTTCGTCTCGGAGTGGGAGCTGCTTCCGCTCTTCGCCGGGCTGCGTCGGCTGCCGGCGCCGGAGCAGGATGCCCTCCGGACACGCCGCGCCGGACATTCCGGGGAGGGGCTCGCCGGAGCGCTTCGCTGCCTCGGGCTGGGAGTCCAGCCGGACTACTGGCCACGGCTGTGGAAGTTGCTGCGTCCCACGCTGCTGCTGACCGGCGCGGAGGACGCGAAGTTCCGCGAGATCGCCCGGCGCATGGCGGCGGAGCTGCCCATCGTGTGGAGCCATTCCTTCGAGGGCATCGGCCACGCGCCGCACCTCGAGGCCCCGGAGGCGTGGGCACGGGAGGTGATCTCCTTCCTCGAGACGCCCTGGTTCGACCAGCAGGAGCTGAGAGCGCCATGACGACGATGGCCATGACCTGGATCCAGGCGACGCGACCGAAGACGCTCGCCGCAGGAATCGTCCCCGTCCTGGTGGGGACCGCGCTCGCATTCGGCGCGGGCGTCGGGAGGGCGCTCCCCGCGCTCGCGGCGCTGGTTGGCGCGCTGCTCATCCAGATCGCCACCAACTTCACCAACGACTACTACGATTTCAAGAAGGGCGCCGACACCGAGGAGCGGCTGGGGCCCGTGCGCGTCACCCAGGCCGGCCTGATCCCTCCGCGGACGGTGCTGAGCGCGGCGCTGTTCACGTTCGGGCTGGCCTTCGTGGTCGGGCTGTATCTGCTCTCCATCGCGGGCTGGCCGATCTTCGTGTTCGGACTGCTCTCGCTCGCATGCGGGTACGCGTACACCGGCGGGCCGTATCCGCTCGGATACAACGGACTCGGCGACCTCTTCGTCTTCATCTTCTTCGGGGTCGTGGCGGTCGGGGGCACCTACTACGTCCAGGTCGGCGAGCTCTCTGCGGCGGCCCTGGCCGCGGGCGTTCCGGTGGGAGCGCTCGCGACGTGCCTGCTCGCCGTGAACAACCTCCGGGACGTCACCACCGACACGAAGGCGGGGAAGCGCACGCTGGTCGTTCGTCTGGGCGTTCCCTTCGGGCGCGCCGAGTACGTCGTTCTGGTCCTCGCCTCATATGCGACGCCGGTCGCGTTGTGGCTCACAGGCCAGGTGGGACCGGGCGTGCTGCTGCCGCTCGCGAGCATTCCAGTGGCGATCGCGCCCGTGCGGACGGTGCTCACGCAGCAAGGTGCTGCCCTCAACGCCGCGCTCGGTGGCACCGCGCGGCTGATGATGGCCTTCGGCGCGCTGTTCGCAGTCGGGCTCTACCTGGGGGCGCGGTGATCGTTCGCGACCTCCAGATCGAGCCGCTTCGGCTCCGGCTGCGGAACCCTCTCGTCACCGCGCGAGGGACCTGGGAGTTCCGGTCCGGAGCCGTGCTCGTGGTGAGCGATGGCGAGCGCCGTGGCTTCGGAGAGGCGACGCCGCTCGACCTCGATCCGCTCGCGGCCGAGCGAACCCGCGAGGTGCTGTCGCAGGTCGCCGAGGTCCTTCGCGGCCGCGAGCTGGCGGAGAGCCTGGACTGGGTCGATGCCTTTCTCGACGGGCTCGAGCCGCTCACCCGGATGGCCTCGGCCCGTCACGCCGTCGAGAGCGCGTTGGCGGATCTCCTCGCGCAGCGGCAGGGCCTTCCCCTGGCGCGGCTGCTCGCCGAAGGGCAGCCGCGCGCACGCATCGAGGTGAATGCGCTGCTCGACGGCGCGTCGCCGGAAGCGCTCGCAACCCAGGCCCGCCAGGCAGCCGATCGGGGCTTCCGCGTCTTCAAGGTGAAGGTCGGCGTCGGCCCGATCGGTGAAGACGACGACCGTCTGGCGAAGGTCCGGGAGGCCATTGGACCGTCGGCGCAGATCCGCATCGACGCGAACGGTGGGTGGGCGCCGGAGGAGGCGAAGGGCCACCTCGAGTTGCTGTGCCGACATGGCATCGAGCTCTGTGAACAGCCCGTGCCGGCGCACGCCCTCGACGCCCTCCGGGCACTCCGGGGCGCGGTCCCCTGTCGAATCGCCGCGGACGAGTCGGCGTTCGGTGTCGAAGAGGCGCGTGCGCTGTACGACGACGCAGCGCCCGCGGTGGACGTGATCGTCCTCCGGCCGATGGTGCTCGGAGGCGTCCTTCGCACGCTGTCGATCGCGCGCGAGGCGGCAGCGCACGGCGTGGGCACCTACATAGCCAGCAGCCTCGACGGCACCGTCGCCCGGGCCAGCGCGGTCCACGCCGCGGCGGCGCTGCCCGGGGCCGACTGGGCCTGTGGCCTCGGCGTGGGCGCGCTGTTCGTGGATCTGGACGAGGGGATCTACGCGCCCTCGCGGGGGCGGATCACCGTCCCCGACGTTGCCGGGCTGGGGCTCTCCGGGAGGATGGCATGAACATGACTGCAGGCGATGTCATCGCGCGGTGGGCGCAGGCGCAGCCCGACGCCGACGCACTCGTGGCCGACGGGCGCCGCTGGTCGTGGCGTGAGCTGGAGTCCGAGGTGCGCCGGTTCGTGGATCGGCTCGCGGCAGCGGGCGTTCGCGAGGGGGATCGCGTCGCGGTCCTGTCGCCCAATCGCCCCGAGCTGATCCCGCTGTTCCATGCGGCGGGTCGCCTCGGCGCAACGTGGGCGCCGTTGAACGCGAGGCTCGCACCGCGCGAGCTCGCGCCGCTCATCGACCGTCTCCGGCCACGGGTCGTCCTCGCGGACGAAGCGCTCGCCGCCGGCGTTCCCGTCGCAATCACCTTCGCGGAGTTCGCGCAGCTTCCGCCCATCGAAGCATCCGCAGTTCCGTCGAATCCCGAGCGAACCCGCGCGCTGCTTTTCACCTCGGGCACCTCGGGGCGGCCCAGGGCAGTGGAGCTGACCGAGTCGAACTTCGCGGCGCTCGCCCGCGCGTCGTCCACGAATCTGGGTGCCGACCCGGAGCAGCGTTGGCTTGCCTGCCTTCCGCTGTTCCACATCGGAGGCCTCTCGATGGTCTACCGCTGCGCGGCCATCGGCGCTGCCGTCGTGCTCCAGCCGCGCTTCGACGTGGACGAGGTGGCGAGGGCGCTCCGGGAGGAGGGGATTACCCACGCGAGCCTGGTGCCCACCGGACTCGGTTGGGTGATGGAGAAGTTCGAAGCGGCGCAGGAGAACGCGCCCGGGCACCTCCGGGCGATCCTGGTGGGCGGTGGTCCGATGAGCCCCGAGCTGCTCGGTCGTGCGCGGGCGCGAGGGTTCCCCGTGCTGCAGACGTACGGGTTGACCGAAGCGTGCTCGCAGGTCTGCACCGAACGGATGGACGCCGCAGATGGGACCTCCTCGGGCGAGCCGCTCGAGGGGAGCTCGCTCCGCATCGTCGACGCGGCGGGACGTGAGGTTCCCGCCGGGGAGATCGGCGAGATCGAGGTGCGCGGCCCGACGGTGATGCGCGGCTACTTCGAGGACCCGGAGGCGACCGCGGAGGCGCTCCGGGACGGCTGGTTGCGGACGCGGGATCTCGGCAGCGTCGATGCG
>JBAWAM010000786.1:0-7154 GCA_049589315.1 Myxococcaceae bacterium | reverse complement strand
CCGGCTCCGGCCGATCGATCTCCGGAACCGGTCGCACCGGCGCAGCCAGCCCAGGCCGATCGATCTCCGGGATCGGCCGCACGGGTTGAGCCACGGGCGGAAGCCCTGAGCCGCCCACGGAAGGCCGCTCCACCTCCGGAAGCGCGCGCACCGGCCCTTCCGCGACGATGCGAGGCCGCGCGATGACGCCCTCGGGTGGGGGGATGATCTCCGCGCGCGGAATTCGACCGACGACCTCGCGGACCTCGCCCGGCGGCGGTCCGATGACGCGGGTCGTGCCACGGGCAATCGGCCGGATGGGAGTCGTCGCAGCCCAGAGCCTGGGCACGCGCGATCTCGGCACGCAGTACCGGTACACGTCGTAGTGAACGAAGTAGCCCGTGTCGACGAACATCCAGAACGGGTCGTAGTAACCGAACGCGAAGCTCGGTGCGAACGGCGCCCATCCGATGTAGCCGCCACCGTGTCGCCAGATCACCCATGCGGGCGCCCACTGCGTCCCCGGAACCCAGACCCAGCCGTACACAGGCGAGAGCACCCACCAGCCATAGTGGAATGTCGCCCAGCCCCACTCCCACCTCGAATCGAAGGTCCAGCCGTAGTCCGTGTAGACCCAGCGGCCACCGGTCGCGTACGGGACGAAGTCGCGCCCCACCACCGAGGAGTAGGGGCGCCACACCCGGACGCCATCGAGGTAGAGCCACTGCCCCCAGGGCGCAAGCACCTCCTCGAACGCGTAGACCGACGCCACGCCGTGTGGCGGACCCGACGGCACCGCATACCCGTCATACCCATCGTACGGCGCGAACGATCCGGTTGTGGTCGCGCATCCCGCGCTGAGCAGGATGGCTGCCGCGCTGAATGCGGCGAGCGCGTTCCGGAGCATGGATCCTCACCCCTTCCATTGAACCCATGAAAGGATGGGGCGACTCCCCGTCGGTACGCCGGCTCAGCGGAGCATGTACAGGAAGCCAGCCAGGCGATCGCGCGCCCGCTCGAGCTTCTCCCTCGGGATCGAGAACACGACGCGGACCCGCTCGGGGTCGGAGCACCACGGGCCGCCGTTCACGACGACGTGGGTCTTCTCGTAGAGAACCCGAGGCAGGTTCTCCGGCGTGAGCTGGACACCGTCGACCGTCTTGCCCAACCAGGACGTCACGCGCGGGGCGAGGAACAGCCCACCGGACTCCGACGCCTCGGCCTGGGGATCCGGGGGAAGCACCGAAGCGAGGAGCTCGCGCTTCTCCGCCAGGGCGCGACGAAGCCGGGTGAGGAAGTCGCGCAGGATCCGGTGCCGGTCCGGGTAGAGCAGCCGCCCATCCGCCGTCCGCGCATAGGCCGCGTACACGTGCGACGCAGTGCGGGCCGACGCCAGCTGCAGTTTGCCCAGGCTGGCGTCCCGGATCGCCGAGGCGAATTCGACGTCGCGCGTGGCCAACCAACCCACGCGAAGGCCTCCCGCGGCGAACTCCTTCGACAGGCCTCCGAGGACCACCGTCCGCGCCGAGATGCCGGGCACCGCCGACTCGAGCGTGACAGGGCTGCGCACCGACTCCGCAGCGGGATTGGTGAGGTTGACCAACCCGAAGATCTCGTCCGCCACCAGCCAACAGCGCCGCTCCACCACGTACGCCGCGAGCGCGGTCAGCTCTTCGTGGGTGAGAAACACGCCCGATGGATTCGCAGGCTGGGAGATCACCACGGCGTCGGGCGCGGCGCGTTTCCGATCGTAGAGGTCCTGGAGCGGCGCGACGTCGACCTCGCACCCCGCGGCGACCAGCGTCGGAGGAAGGATGCCGTAGCAGGGGCCGGCCACGAAGACGCGCGGCGCACGTCCAAGGCGGCGCCGCAGCGCCACGGCGCAATCGTGAATCAGCGGCCAGACGCCCTGCCCCAGCACGATCTCGGACGGGGAGAAGCGAACGCCTCGCGTCGCGAGGAGGAACGCGGCGATCGACTCGGACAGGCCGTGAACGGGCTCGGCATCACGCGGCGCCGCGCAGGCAGCGACCAGACCTTCGTTGATCAACTTCGGCACGTTGGCTTCGTTCTCGCCGTAGTCGAGCCGGATGAGCTCGGGGTCCGACGGATCGAACACGCGCGGCGCGAACGCAGGGAACGCGGCGAGGCGCTGGATGCGCTGCGATCGCGGGAGCGGAATGGCCGGCGCGGTGCGCGGCGGAACCGTCTCCGGCGCGGTGAAGGAGATCCGGAACGACAGCAGCTCCGCGAACGTCTTCTCGTAGAACCACTGCGCCAGGGTGCTGATGCGCGAGTACGTGAGCTCCGCGGCGATCTCGAGGTCCGCCTGCAACGTCCCCGGGACCGGGAGCAACAGCGTCAGCTCCATGTCCGGGAACACCGCGTTCTTGATCAGCCCATAGAGCACGACCAGGTTCGGCCGTTGCGGTTCGCGGGCGAGGAACTCGAACAAGGTCCGGGGTTCGACGGCCTCGGTGATGTTGAAGAAGGCGCTCTCGTCGAGCACCACCAGGATCCCGCGCCGCGCAGCGTCGGCGACGATCTCGCGCAGCACCGACAGGTTGTTCCGCTCCTCCGGCTCGACGGAGAGGAGGACCATCTTCACGTCGAAGGCGGAGAGGAGCCGACGGATCTCGCGGAGCGAGGTGTTGGTGATGATCGGGACGACCCCTGCCTTCTCCATCGCCCGCGCGTAGGCGGGCTGGAGCGAACGCGACACCAGCACGCTGTCGCCCTCGTCACAGCAGGACAGGAGCAGCGAATAGATCGCCTGCTCGCGTTCGGGTGCGACGAAGATCTCGTGCGCCTCGAGGCGGAGGTCGAAGAACCGCTCCAGGTAGCGCGCCACCAGCTGCCGGAAGGACAGGTCGCCCGCTTCGTGCACGTACGGCACGACGGGCGAGCTCGCCAGGCGCTCCGCCAGCGAGATCACGAACCCGAGCTGCTCCTGTGAGGCCGCCCCCAGATCCAGCTCCTCCAGGAGCCGCTGCGCCCCGACCGCGTGCAGCGCAGCCCGGAGCGCCAGCGTCTCCCGCGGGAGCGCCAGGCGCGCCTCCCACACCGCGACCTCGTGCCAGATCGGATTCCCCGCCCGAAGCCAGCCGAGCGCGGTGGCAGCGCGGATCGGCTCGGCGCTGTGCGCGTCCATGAAGAACTCGAATTCGCGGCCGGTCCGTTGCTCGAGCGCCGCGAGCGGTCCGATGTCGGTGTCGGAGGCCTGCTTCACCCGCCGCGCCACCGTGACGTCGGTGGCGAAGCCGCGGCGCGTGAACATCCGCTCGATGATCGCGTGTCCGGGTCGGCCGGCCAGGTTCAGCACCAATCTCCCCGCCGGCGCCAGCCGCTCGGGGCACTCGTCCAGGAGCTTCGCGATCAGCCCGAGCCCGAAGTGGTCCTCGTACACGTTCTGGATCGCGCAGTAGTTCGAGAGGTCGTAGAGCGCCTGCTCATCGGCCTGGGACATCTCCGACGGCAACCCCTCGCTGCGGAGGACCTGGGGGATGCAGCCGACGATGAAGTCCCAGGTCTCCCCGGCCGGGAGCCCCTTCAACAGATCGCTCTCACCGAACGACAGCCGGGAGACCAGGTCCTCGTCGCCGTTCAGCCAGGCGTTGCAGGTGGCCACCGCCGGGGAGCGGGGGTTGAGGTCCACGCCGTGGACCCGGGCCAGCTTCGTGAACTTCGCCAGGGCGATGCAGATCCACCCCGAACCCGCGCCGACTTCGACCAGGCGCTTTCCCGCGTACTCGTCCAGCGGGACCTTCAGCAGACCTTCGAGGAACGTGTAGGCCCACGCCTCGGGCTCGAAGATCGACGGCAGCACCAGGAGCTCCAGCCGCTCTTGCGAGGCGCCCACCGCCGCGTCGACGGTGACCAGGCGCAGCGGCGCACCTTCGGGCTTGTCCCGACACAGCTCTGCGAGTTCCCGGAGCTGCGCACGTGCGCCGGCGCGGCGCTCCGGGTCCGACAGGTCCGTCGCGAGCGTACGAAGGAGCTGAAACGCGTCTCTGGCCGAGGACGGGTAGTGGAGCACGGACCGGGATGCTTCCGGCGGCATGCCGCCCTGTCAAATCCCGACTCTCGAACTGCGAGAAGCAGACTGGTGCGCGCGTGCCCGTCCATCGCGCCGGATGCGCCGAAGCGATCGACACGATCCCTCGGTGCTCTTCCCTCTGATCCTCGCTGGCACGCTCGCTGCTCTGGCCCGGTCAGCCGATCAAGAAGGTCGGCTCCGCACCACGGAGGCGCGGAAGAGGACGGTGAAGGAGGACGGTGATGAGTCTGAATCCAGGGATGAGGTTGGCGGTGTTTTCGATCCGCACAGGGGCGAAGGGCGGGAGCATCTGGGTGCGCGCCGGGAGCGCGTTCGTGAACAAGGACAATTCGCTGAACGTGCTGCTGGACGTCCTGCCGCTCGACGGTCGGCTCCATCTGCGCGAAGCGGTGGTCGAGCGGCGCGATCCGGCGCCCGTGCCGGCCGAGGTCGCAGCGTCCATGGACGCGACGGTCGCGGCGGGAGGGCACGCGTGATGAAAGCGCTGACGATGTTCGTGGCGATGTCGCTGGCGCTCCTTCTCGCCGCGCCGGCCTGGGCGGCCCAGAAGATCACAGGCGTGGTGAACCTGAACAGCGCGTCCGTCTCGGAGCTGGATGCGCTGCCGGGTGTGGGAGAGAAGGCGGCCGAGCGGATCATCGAGCACCGCAAGAAGACGCCCTTCAAGCGGATCGAGGAGCTCGTGAAGGTGAAGGGCTTCGGGAAGAAGAAGTTCGACAAGCTCAAGGCTCACCTCACCGTGAGCGGCCCGACCACCCTCGAGGTCGTGAAGACGGCGAGCGGGCGCAAAGCGCGCAGCAAGCATTGACGCGCTCGCATTGCAGCAACGGAGCGGCTCCCGCGCAGTCGGGAGCCGCTCCGGGCGCGCACAGGCTCAGCCGACATTTTGCGATGTAGAAGCTTGTTGGCGCCGGGAACGGTATCTAGTGTCAGGCGCTCGATGGCGATGGTGATCGCGCATCTCTCGGATTTGCACGTCTCTCGCTACGGCGAGCACGTCACCAGCTTGCGTACCTCCTTGCGATCCAAACAGGTCCGGGGCGACGAGGACTGGGAGGACGTGGGCGAGCTCGAAGGCTGGGTGTGCCAGCGGCGTCGGCGCTGGCGTTGGCGCCTTCGCGAAGCCGAGGACGCGCTCGAGCTCCGGCTGTTGGACGACCAGGGGTACGTGCAGGAACGTCGCAAGGGCCGCCGGGGAGACGAGAGCAGACTGCGCAGGGAACTGGAGACGATCGCCCGGGAACGACACCTCACCGAGCACGCCCGGCTCGCCCGCAAGCTGCCCTCGCGCGAACGCATCGAGGAGCTGTTGGCGGAGGATCCCGGCAACACGAATCTCAAGTTCCTCAGGGCCGCGTACGTGCTCCACCAGGACCAACCCGACTGGATCGTCGTGACGGGCGATGTGACCGATGACGGCATCGGGTTCGATCTCATCGAGGCAGCGCTTCGCCCCTGGATCGACAAGGGGAGACTGATCGCCATCCCCGGCAATCACGACGTGTACGACTCACCGCCGCTCGTCGTCCCGCCGCACGAGCGGAAGGACGTGGACGCCAAGCGCAGACTCTGGGCGCCCTTTTCGGAAGTGATCGGAATGACGGGTGATGGGCCGTGGGTGCGCGAGCTGGGAGAGGGAGTGGTCCTGGCCGCGATCGACTCTTGCACGCCTGCCTGGACCCCCCTCAGCGCCTCGGGCGAGGTCCCCCGGAGCGAGCTGGACGCGCTGACCCGGTTGCTGAAGGACGTCGGCGGCAGGATGCGCATCGGGATGCTCCACCACCACGTGGTGAACCCGCCCATCCTGGCGGTGGGGCGCGCCCCATGGCAGCTCGGGATGCGGCTCCGAAACGCGAAGGAGGTGTACGACTACTTCGTGGAGCAGAAGTTCGAGGCCGTCCTCAACGGACATCGACACGTCGGGTATCGCTATCACCCCGCGTGGGCGCCGCTGTTTCTGTCCGCCCCCTCCAGCACGCTCGGGTGTCGCACCGGGTCCGACCCGTACTACTGGCGGCTGAAGGTCGCGGACGGGGAGCTTCAGACCGCCCGGGAACGCTCGTTCACCCCCTGAGCCCACGTCCGTTCGTGCTGCAACGTTCCCGGCTTGCAGGACCGAGCGCGGCGGTCTACACGACGCCGCATGAAGAAGGGTGCAAAGGCCCAGGAGCCCGCCGCCAACGATGAAGCACTGCCCCCACTGGGTGAGGTGCTCGATTTCATGCGGCTGCTCTGGTCGATCGACCATGGACTGCAGACGACGTCGAAGCGCATGGAGGCGACGCTCGGCGTGACCGGCCTGCAGCGGATGGTGCTGCGGCTGGTGGGACGCTTCCCGGGGATCTCCGCGGGGCACCTCGCGCGCATCCTTCACGTCCACCCCAGTACGCTGACGGGGGTGCTCAAGCGGATCGAAGATCGCCAATGGGTGACCCGGTCGGCGGACCCGCTCGACGCGCGCCGCGCGTTGTTCACGCTCACCGGCAAGGGCCGCACCCTGGACATCCCCGCCACCGGGACCGTCGAAGCGGCCGTCCAGCGGGCGCTGGAGCGCGTGCCGCAGGCGAAGATCACCGCCGCCCGGGAGTTGTTGGCGGCGCTCTCCGAGGAGCTCGGGGCCGTACCCGTCTCGCTGTCACTCGGAAACAAGGCGTCCCGGAGCGCGAAGGCGAAGCGCGCCAGGCGTTAGCCTGTGGGGCAAGACCGAGCCCGATGGGCGACGGAGCGGGCTTGTCGTGACGACCACCCGACGATGGGGGCCGACGGAACGACCGCGGTTCGCTATCGTCCCGGGGAATAGGCCTCCCCCTTCCGGGTTGGCCGCCGGATACCTGTGAACCCCGAGCTGCCTACCTCCTCCGGACCGGAGCTTCCGCTTCCGCCCCGCACCCCGACGCCTCCGGCTGCGCCGAAGGTCCCTCCGGAACGCGATCTCACGCACCTGCTCCACGCCTTCCGCGCCCACCAGCGGCGCGAGCTGTGGACGGAGGCGGGGCTCTACGCGGTGGGGGCAGCGACGGTGCTCCTCATCGGCGCCGGCTTCGTCGCGATGCGCTGGCCGACGCTCGGCCGGGTGGTGGCAGTCCTGGCGCCCGTCGCCTTCCTGGGGCTCCTCGGA
>JBAWAM010000785.1:0-1773 GCA_049589315.1 Myxococcaceae bacterium | reverse complement strand
GCGAGCGCAGTCCGTAGCGCTGGGAGAACCTGCGAGCGCCCACGGCCGACGCGTCCACCGCTTCGGGAGGAAGGACCCGGTCGAGCAACTCACTGAGCAGGCCGAACCGATGCTCGATGAACTTGGTGTCGACCTCGGGCACATCCACCTGCCGCAGATACAGCCCAGAGCGGGGGCGCGCCCGGAACCAGCGAAGGACCGCCAGGATGCGCGCCCAATCCGCCGCATGCTCCAACACCTTCCCCGGGTGATCGATCAACCATGGCCGCAGCTCCCGGAACTCGGCCAGCGACGCCTCCGCGAGCGCGTCGAACCGATTCGCCTCCCGCGTCCTTCCCAGCAGCTTCAGCGCATCGAGCTCAGACGGGATCACCGCAGCCCGGGGCACCTGGTTCGAGCCCAGCTGCCGGTGGTTGACCGTCTCCCAGGTGAGCTCGTAGCCATGTCCGAGCCGTTCGCGGCCGCCCTCCACCAGCGCGCGAATCCACGCCTGCGCCTCCGCGAAACGCTCCCCGAGCGCCCTGCCCTCCGGACGCTTCAGCGAAAGGGTGAGCGGAAAGAGCGGCTCCCCCTTCAGCTTCGATGCGAGGAGCTCTCCTCGATCCCAGAGCCGCTGCAACCGCGCCCGGATGTCCGCGGGCGAGGTCCACTCTGTCCGGCTCATGCGGTGCGTGCCGCCCGTTCGGCCCGGTAGGCCTCGATCGTGAGGTTCCGGAGCTTCGAGATCCGCCCGTCCTCGTTGTGCACGAAGCCCACCGCGGAGACGAACGGCTCGATGATGTGGATTTTCTGCAGCGGCGTGACGATGAGGAGCTGCAGGTTGAGCTCCTTGAAGAGCTGCAGGCCATAGCGCGCCGACTCATCCGACCCGCGGCCGAACGCTTCGTCGATGACCACGAACCGGAACGAGCGGGAGCGCTTCTCGCCCCACTCGAGCCCGAACTGGTAGGCGAGGCTGGCGGCGAGCACGGTGTACGCGAGCTTCTCCTTCTGGCCGCCCGACTTCCCGCCCGAGTCGGTGTAGTGCTCGTGCTCCTCGTCGCTCTCTCGCCACCGCTCCGACGCGGAGAACACGAACCAGTTCCGCACGTCCGTCACCTTCGCCGTCCAGCGGCGATCCAGCTCGGTCGAGCCTTCCCTTCCCCGGAACCGCTCGATGATGCGCTTGACCTCGAGGAACTTCGCTTCGCCGTATTCGGCGTCCTCGGAGCCGGTGAGCGAGCCTTCGGTGCAGGCGCGGAGCTGCTGCTGGAAGTCGCGCACCTCGGCGTCCGGAGTGACCGCCGCCTCCAGCCGGATGTAGCGACCCTTGTTGTAGTCGATGTTCTGGAGCGATCGGTTGATGTCGGCGATCCGCTCCTTGATCAGCTCGCGCTCCTTGGCCAGGTGCGACTGGAAGTTGGCGATCTCCCGGATCGTGTTCTCGTTGAGCAGCTCCTTGAACTTCGCCTCGAAGCGCGGCAGGTCGTCGGACTCGAGCGCGGAGAGGATCGCAGCGTACTCGCCCAGCGCCTCCACGCGCGCGTCGACCTCCTGCGTCTCGACCGGGTAGAGGTTCCGATAAGCCTGCATCGCGGAGACCAGCTTCTCGCCGAGCCGCTTGAGCTTCTGGTCGTCCGCGTCGATGCGCTCCTGGAGCCACTTCCGGAGCCGCTGTTCGGCGGCCGCGCATCCCTCGACCGTCAGCCGCTCCTCCCCGAGCGCCTCCGCCCGGAAGCCCTCGAGCCTGGGGAACAGCCGCTCACGAACCTCCTGCGGGACCGCACCGAACGC
>JBAWAM010000784.1:0-6862 GCA_049589315.1 Myxococcaceae bacterium | reverse complement strand
ACCTTCGGCCAGTACATCGCCGAGCTCGCCGGTCCTGGCCCTGCGGAGGCGGGGCTCGACCCGTCGTTGCCCCAGCGCACGCAGACGGTCGCCGTGAGCGGTACCTCGACGCGGGCGCCGCGCGCGTGGGCGCCGGGCATCGAGGTCCGGGTGTGGTGTGAGGCGCCGGTACGCCTCAGGTTCGGCAGCGCCCAGGTCGTCGCCAGCGAGGCGGACATGGCGTTGGCGGCCAACACCCGGCTCGACCACCTGCTGGTCGAAGGGGAGTCGCACCTCGCCGTGATCGCGGACGGGACCGCGCCGACGGACGCGAAGTGCCACGTCGCGCAGAACTCGCTCACCCGGATCAACGTGATGACGCGGGATGCGGTGCCCGACCTGAAGCCGGACTGCAATCCGGAAGACCCGGACGCCGGGGTTGCCCGGCAGTGCCAGAACTTCCGCGGCGCCCGCTACGACGTGACCGGTCACCTGCGTCAGGTCCAGGCGGCCCGTCCGCGCTGGATGATCCTGCCGCGCGACCAAGATGATGTCTGCTGCCACCCGGGACCTGGGCTGGAGTGCCCTGCCCCCGTCCAGCCCTGCAAATGAGAACTCCCCCTGGAGAAACTTCTTTGAACTCGCTCAATCGCATCGTCGCGCTGTCCCTCGTGGCCGGCCTGGCCTCCCCCGCCTGGGCGGGCGAGCTCCTCGATACGCGTCTGTCGTTCGTGTTCGCGGACGACAACGTGTTCGCCGGACCCGGTGAGACCAACCCGAACAGCCCGGACATGGGCTTCGGCGCCGGTCCGCAGAACAACCAGTTCTTCGACAACTACAACACGCGCTACTCGGGCTTCGAGTCGCTGTCGAACCTCGTGCTGCACGCGAAGAGCCCCGCGTTCTTCGAGGGGTTCGTGACCGAGGCCGCGCTGGCCATCCTGCTCGCGGAGATCCGCTCCGGTGAGCTCCGGCTGCGCGACAACTCCAGCTACGTCCGCCTCGCCTGGCGGCCGCAGTCGTGGTCGGAGAAGGAGAACATCGAGTTCGTCGGCTTCCCCGTGTCGGCGGACCGGTTCCGGCTCGGCTACCTCTACCGGCTGAGCTGGGGCGGCAACTCGATCTACGGCAGCCGCGCCACCCGGAACGGCATCCCCGGCGCGAAGCTCCAGATCAACCAGGACCGCTGGTACGCCTACGTCGGCGGCAAGACGGCCCTTTTCCTCGACGACACCATCCTCGAGGAGCAGACCGCGTACGGCGCGCTGGCCGGCGCGGGCTTCGACATCCTCCCCATCCTCCGGGTCGAGGCCGGCGCGGGCTACTTCCAGAAGGGCAAGATCCCCAGCCTGGCGAACCAGGGCATCGACGCGCCGGTGAACGCGCTCGGCGCCTCCGGCCGCATCTCCCTGCACGTCAACGAGCCCGTCTCCGAGTCGATGGACCTCAAGCTCTACAAGAACGATCCGGACGTGTTCGAGAAGCTGTTCTCGCCGAGCAAGTACCAGGGCGGGATCTCCTATACGGTGTCGCTCGAGGCGAGCCGGATGTACCAGACCCTGGCCGACCCCGACGTCTTCGCCCGGACCGAGCCGCAGGCTGCCGACGCGCTCGCGCTGCAGGGCCGCGTCACCGTGAACTTCGCCCGCTTCAGCGCGCTCGCGGTGTACCGCTCGCTGGAGTTCATCCAGTTCGACGTGCCGGGCTTCCCGCCGTACCACAACTTCCCGGATGGCACCGAGGTGAAGCCGGAGATGTTCCTGGCCGTCGGCGCGGACTACCACTTCCCGAAGCTGCGGCTCACCCCGGGCATCGTGGTAGGCGTGCAGCAGGCGGCGTCGATGACGCCCCCGGACACCCTGATGGGCGGCAACGAGCCCATCGTCGGAATGGAGGGCCAGCGCACCGTGGTGTTCCGCGACACCAACCTGGTGAGCATCCTCCCGCCGAACACCGAGCCGCTGCTGATCTGGTCGGCCAAGTCGTCCACCCGCTGGGACATCTCCGAGATGTTCGCCGCGGTCGGTGAGGTCTACTGGACCCACGATCCGAACCGCGCCACGTTCATCCAGGACGTGACCGGCGTCGTGCAGCAGGTGTTCGAGGACAACGATCGTCTCGGCTTCAACCTGATCGTCCAGGCGCGGTTCTAGGCAACGCGAGAACCCTCACCCCAGCCCCTCTCCCTTTTCCGGGGAGAGGGGTTTCGCGTTTCTCAGGCCTACCCCGCGGTGATGCGGATCACTTCCTCGTAGCTCGTCAGGCCCTGGGCCATCTTGCGCACCGCCGCCTCGCGGAGCGTGCGCATCCCCTGGGCGCGCGCCGCGGCGGAGATCTGCTGGACGTCCGCGCCGTGGGCGATCAACTCGCCCACCTTCTGGGTCACCCCCACCATCTCGAAGACCGCGTTGCGCCCGAAGTGGCCCGTGCCGCGGCAGCGAACGCATCCCGCCCCGCGCTTGAGCTTCACCCCGCCTGGAAGCAGCGGCAGCGGCGCCTCAAGCCCCGCGAGCTCGTCGGGCGTGAGCACCGTGTCCTCGGCGCAGTGCGAGCAGATCTGACGCACCAGCCTCTGGGCCATCACCCCGAGCAGACTCCCCGCCAGCAGGAACGACGGCACTCCCAGGTCGCGCATCCGGCTCACGGCGCCCACCGCGTCGTTCGTGTGGAGCGTGGAGAGGACCAGGTGGCCCGTGAGCGCCGCCTGGATCGCGTTCTCCGCCGTCTCTGCGTCTCGGATCTCGCCGACCATGATGATGTCCGGGTCCTGGCGGAGGATGTGACGGAGCGTCGCCGCGAAGCCCAGGTCGAGCTTCGGCTGGACCTGCACCTGGTTGAACGCCTCCCACACCATCTCGATCGGATCCTCGATCGTGGTGACGTTCACGTCGGGTCCAGCGAGCGCGCGCAGGGCCGAGTAGAGCGTGGTCGTCTTGCCGGACCCTGTCGGCCCCGTCACCAGGATCAGCCCGTGCGGTCGGTCGATCCAGGTCTCGAAGAGCGCCTTCTCGTCCGGCTCGAAGCCCAGCTCGGCGATGTCCTGCACCAGCATCTCCGGATCGAAGATGCGGAGCACCGCCTTCTCTCCGAACGCCGTGGGCAGGGTGGAGACGCGGATCTCCACCTCGCGGCCGTCGCGTTCGGTCTTGATCCGGCCGTCCTGTGGCCGCCGCTTCTCCGCGATGTCCAGCCGGGAGAGGGTCTTCACCCGCGAGACGATCGGCGGATGCAGCTGGTGCGGGAGCGTGTAGACCGGGTGCAGCACGCCGTCGATCCGCAGCCGCACCAGGGTTTCGTTGCGGCGCGGCTCGATGTGGATGTCCGAGGCGCGGTTGTCGAAGGCGTAGCGCAGCAGATAGTCCACCGCCTGGATGATCGGCGTGTCGGAGGCGTCGAGCTCCTTCTGCCCGCTGAGGGAGACGAGCTGCTCGAAGTTCTGCACCTGCCCGCCCACCGGCGCGAAGTCGCTGGCCGCGCGCGCCAGGGTCGACTTGAACCCGTACACGTCCGCGATCGATCGCAGGATGTCCTGCTTCGCCGAGAGCACAGGCTGGATCCGCGAATGGGTCAGGATCTCCAGGTTCGCGAACAACTCCGCGTCAAAGGGGTTGGCGACCGCGATCACCAGCACCCCGTCCTCCCGCTTCTCGAGCGGGAGGAGCACGTTGCGCCGCGCGTAGGGCCTGGACACGCTCCTCGTGGCGAGGTTCATGTCCAGCTTGAGCGGGTCGATCTTCCGATAGGAGATCCCTGCAGCGCGGGCGGCGACCTCGGTCACCCGGTCCTGATCGAGCGTGCCGCGCCCGCCCGGAAGCGGCAGGTTGAACGACGCCACGATCTCGACCGGCGAGACGTCGTAACGGGCGGCCTCGCGCGGGTCGCCCATCGCCTTGATCACCCGGGCCCGCGCGAGCGGCTCGCGGGCGAGGATCTCCTTCGCCTGCTCCGGCGTGAGCAGCCCCTGGGCGACGAGCGCCTCGAGCAGGAAGGAGGTGGTGAAGCCAGAGCGCGTGTGGAGCACTTTCAAGAGGACTTCTCCCTGCGCCGCCCCCTCAGGACGAGCACGAGCGACCACGGCAGGAGCAGCGCGAGCGCCCCGGGCGACGCGGTACAGCCGCAGCCGCCGCTGGTAGTGCCGCCGCCGGCGCCTGCGTCCGGGCCGGTATGAGGCTGTTGGAGCGGGTCATTCGGGTCGGGGCAGAGCGTGCAGGTTCCTCCGTCCTGGGCATGAGGGTTGGTGCACTGCCCCCCGGAACACGTGCTGCCCACCGGGCACTCCTCGTTGGCGGTGCAGCCGGGGATGCAGCCGCGCCCGCTCGCCAGCAGTCCACACTGCAGTCCGGCAGGACAGCTCCCGGCCGTGCAGTCGCGCAGGCAGTAGAGCTCGCCGTTCGAGAACGGATGACAGGTGCTGCCCCCCGGGCAGGCCGTGCAGGCGTGGGCGCACGGCTGCGAGCAGATGCCGAGCTCCTTGCCTTCGAGGAACAGGCAGACCTGACCGATGCCGCACTGGGCAGTGGCCGTACACGGATCTCCGATCTGCGCAGCCGGCGCGTTCTTCGCCACGCACGTCCCGTCGCAGGTCCGGCAGAGGTACGAACCCGTCCCGTCATCGCAGTCCGCGTCGGCGTGACAGGACGGCCAGCACAGGTTCACCTCGTCGGCGGCGCGCACGCAGCTGTACCCGAAGCGGCAGTCCCCCGTTCCCAGCCTGCAGGTCTTGATGCAGCGCTCGACTCCACCGCCGAAGTCGACGCAGGCCGCCCCTGCAGGACACTCGAGCTTCCCGGGCCCGCACTCCTGGGTGCAGTAGCCGTCTTCCCAGGCAGGGAATCCGGAGGCCATCACCCCCTCCGTCTGGCACAGGGAGACGGGTGAGCCGCACTCGCTTGCATCCCCGCACGGAGCGCCCACCTGGGTGACGTAGTCGCCCCCGGAAGACAGGCAGGTACCGGGCGATCCCTGGATCAGATTGGAGGGCTTGCACACGAACGGGTCTTCGCAGCTTCTCGGGATCTGCGGGTCACAGCCCCTGCTGCAGAAGGCGACGCCGGTGCCACCGTCCGCCAGGGGCGGCTGGACGCAGCGGAGGTCCTGCGCCCCGCAACCGCCATCGCCGAGGCAGGGCGACCCGACCGCCCCGGACTGGGGGAAGGTCTCGCAGGCCATCTGAATGTCCCGAGACTGCAGGGTCCGACGGTGGGCGCCCAGCGGGTAGCTCGGGTACATCACGTCGTCGAAACGATCGCTGTGCCCCAGCCCCATGCAGTGGCCGATCTCGTGGAGCACCAGCGACTCCACGTCCGCGAGGTGCACCGGCGCGGTGTCCGAGGACGCCCACTCGTAGTCCACCGCGTTCAGGTAGATGTCGCACTGGTACAGCGTGCCCGCGTAGGAGAGCGGCACCGCCGCAGCAGCCGCCCCGCCGCTGGCGAGCGCGAAGGCGTAGTACGGGTCGTTGCGGTCGGTGACCCAGATCGCAGCGACGTTGAAGGGATCGAAGGCGTCGCGCGGGTCCTGGATGGACGGGTTGTTGGAGCTCAGCCCGAAGGAGGTGAACGCCGGGTACGCGCAGGCGACGTCCTCCCAGGTCTGGAACGCCCTGTCGACCGCGGCCTGGACCTGCCCCGGGAGCACGCCCTGCGGATGGTTCATGCGCCCGTCGAGGTAGTACTGGAACGGATTGGCGGACGTATTCAGCATCTTGAATGACAGCCGGTGGTACGCCGGATCGAACGTCGTCTGCGCCTGCGCCGAGCCCGTCACTGCCAGGATCAGCGCGACGAGCGCGGTCGTCGCAGCACTCGAGCTCCTGCTCATCGCCCGACCTCCGCGGCCTTCGCCCGCGTTCGAATCGCCTCGAGCGTCATCCGCTCCATGCGGGGGCTGGCGACCTGTGGGACCAGCACGTCGGCGCGGCCCTGGCTCATCACGACCGGGAGCTTCGCGTCGCGCAGCCCCGCCAGCGTGCACGCGGCCACTTCCTTCCCCGCCTCCGTAGGCTCACAGCGCAGCAGGAACACCGCGCGTTCGTTCGGCTCGAACGTGGGAGCGCCGGGGAGTTCGACCGACCATCCCTCCGCGCTTCCGCCGAGCTGACGCAGCGTGATGGACTTCACCGGGGCCCCCTTGAGCGTCTCCTCGACCTCCAGGCCCACCACCGTCATCAGTCGCGGACGATCGGTGCCTCCGCGCTCCACCCGGGTCGAAACGACGCGGGCGACCACCACGCGCTCGGCACGGGCGATGCGCTGCTCCAGCGGTCGGTCGACATAGCTGGCGGCGTGAGCTCCCGCAGAAGCGACACAGACCAGGACGCCCAGGGCACAGTGGAAGGCGCGAAGACTCATTCTGCAGAGTCTACCCGTGAACAGCGCCAACCGCGCGCACCACCGCCTCGACCAGCGCCTCCGACGTGGGTGTGTCGGCGACGTCGGCCACGGGGATCTCCATGTGCTCCAGCGCGTGCGCGGTGGTCGGACCGATCGCCACGACCCGAGCCGTCGCCAGGAGCGCCCGAGCACGCTCCCCCATCGCCTCGAGGAACGCTTCGGCGGTACGCGGAGACCCGAAGAGCACGACCTCCGGCGGCGCGCGCACCAGTCCCTCGACCTGCTCTGGAGCGATGTCCGCGCGCTCACTCCGATAGGCCACTACCCGGGTGACGCGGTGACCTGCGGCCTCGAGCGCCTCCTGGAGCTCGCGCCGTCCCGCCTCCGCGGCGGGGAGAAGCACCTCGTCCCCTTCCAGCAGCTCCGGCTTCATTGCCTCGAAGAGGGCCGCGCCGGTGCCTTCGGCGGGCTGCGCGGTCACGGGTAGCCCGTAGCTGCGCACCGTCTGCGCCGTCTTCGGGCCGACCGCGGCGATGCGCGCGCGGTACAAC
>JBAWAM010000783.1:0-6780 GCA_049589315.1 Myxococcaceae bacterium | reverse complement strand
CGGCGCGGTGCCATGCGCTGACGCTGCGTCGTTCGTTTCGCCCGCAAGGGAGTTCTTGCCTGCCGAAGTTGCATCACTCTCCGAAGCATCTTTGGCGAGGTGTTTGCGATACCACGCCTCGAGCTTGGGAAGAATCCCTTCCCGGAAATCCCAGAGCCGCGCCGTACTCCCACAGCGATGCGACGCAGGGTCCGGAACGATCGGCGGAGCCTCCATCGTGTATTGAGCGGCGGCGACGTCGTTCGAGCCCGTCTGATACAGGGCGGTGAGCAGTCGATTGGAAGGCGATTCCCAGCCGCTGACAAACATCTTGAGTTGGGCCTGGCCGGGAATGAATTGAGCTCCATGCTCGCGAAACACATTCGCCGGATGCTGCTGCCGCGCCAATCGCTGAAACGATCGGTTCCTTCGAAGGGGGACCAGAACGTCGGTCCACGCGCAGGCGCGATCCCCCAACGTCCGGTTTGGCGCCCTCCCATCCCCGCCGCGCTCCGGTGGTGGTCCTGGTCGTACCCCATCGCCCGAACCGCAACCGAGGGGCCGGTTCGAACCTCCAGAGCGGCTTGGCGAGCATGGCCGTCGGGCCCTGGTGACACGAAAGAGGGGCCGCGGTGTTCCACAGACCTCCCCGCAGTCCACGGAAGGCACCCGATGGCCGCCAGCACCGTCTCATTTCCCTCCGCCCGCGCCTCGGCCTTCACCCGCGACGTGAAGTCGCGCGTGGACGCCTACTTCGCGGAAGGCCGCTCGCCCCACGGTACGGGAGCCACCTGGATCAAGGTGGCCGCCATGCTGTCCCTCTTCCTCGGGCCCTATGCGCTGATCATGAGCGGCCTGCTTCCCGTGTGGGCCATGTGGGTGGCCTGCGTGGTGATCGGCGTGGGCATGGCGGGGGTCGGCTTCAGCGTGGGCCATGACGCCCTGCACGCCGCGCTCTCCCCCAGCCGGCGCGTGAACGCCTTCGTGGGGCTGAGCTTCGAGCTGATGGGGGTGAGCAGCACCATGTGGAAGACCGTCCACAACGTGGTGCACCACACCTACACCAACGTCTACGGCGTGGACATCGACCTCGAGCCGAGTCCGCTGCTGCGGCTGTCCCCGCATGCGCCGCATCGGTTCTGGCACCGCCTGCAGCACTGGTTCGCCCTGCCGGCCTACAGCTTCCTCTCCGTCCTCTGGATCTCCCTCACCGACGTCGTGAACCTGGGCGGCGCCCGCATCGCGCGCTGGCGGGGACACCGCTCGCACGGCAGCGAGTGGGTGCGGCTGGCGATCACCAAGGCGGTCTACGTGGCCTGGGCCGTGGTGCTGCCGCTGTGGCTCCTCCCGCTGCCCTGGTGGCAGGTGCTGGTGGGGATGCTCACGGTGCACGCGGTGGGCTCGGTGCTGCTGTCCGTCGTCTTCCAGCTCGCGCACGTGGTGGAGGAGACCGAGCAGCCCCTCCCCGCTGCCGACGGCAAGCTGGACGCCGCCTGGATGGAGCATGAGCTGCGCACCACGGCGAACTTCGCCCCGCGCAACAAGCTGCTCGGCTGGTACGTGGGCGGGCTCAACTACCAGATCGAGCACCACCTCTTCCCCCGCGTCTGCAGCGTGCACTACCCGGCGCTCTCCAAGCTGGTCGAGGCCACCGCGCGCGAGCATGGACTCCCCTACCGCGTGCTCCCGAGCTTCCGCGCCGCAATCGCCTCGCACCTGCGCCAGCTGAAGAAGCTCTCCCGCCCGCCGGTCCCGGAGAACCTCGCCGCGCTCGAGTGCCCGGTGGCCGCAGCGCGTGCGGCCGCGGTCCAGCTGGGGTAGGCAGGACCGCCAGCGGGAGGCTTGGAGGTCGCGGGGCGTGACGATCGACGTCGAGACCGTCTACCGGAAGTACGGTCCCATGGTGCTGCGGCGCTGCCGCGTCCTGCTGAAGGACGAGGCGGCCGACTGCGGATCGCGGGCCTCGAGGATCTGGAGGCCCGGACGGGCGCCACCTACGAGCTCCCGCAACAGCCCACGTAGGCAGCGAACGGCGCAACCTTCGAGATGTCGATGCGCTATGGCGCGAAGGAGCGGGCTCCGAGCACGGAGGGCGGTACGGAGTCGCGCTGTGTCCGGCTCGAGGCGGTCTCCACTCCGGAGCCGAAGAGCCTGGAGGTTGCGATGTCGACCACCTTCACTGTGATCGCCGAGCCGGACACGCTGGTGCCCCACCGCTTCGAGCGGAGCCGCATCATGCGGATGAACATCCGACTTCCGAACGGCGAGGAGCACCCGTTCGAGAGTCGTGATTCCGTGGTCCGCACCTACACCTGGTAACGCCAGGCCCAACCGACATCCATCCCATCCAGCGCGCGCGGAGGTCTCGGTGCGCAGTGCAGACGCATGATTGGGCGGGATGAGCGCACCTCGTCGACCCCGGACGTCAAGGGGGAGTCGGACCAGGACCGCAGGCCCTCCGCCGATGTGCTGACGGAGGGGGGACGGAGTCCGACGCGCCCCGAGCCGGGCCGAACAGGTCGAACCAGGCCAGGGCGGAGAGGATGCTCGAGCTGCTGAGAGTACGGGCTAGAGCTGCACGCCGATGACAAACCCCGGCCACGCGCGCACGTCGAGATCGCCCTCGGCCACCGTCATCTTCGGCGCGAACCCCAGACCCAGGTCGCGCGGAGCGTTGCCGCCGAAGTCGAAGGAGCTCTGCAACGTCGGGCCAGCGAACACGCTAAAGCGGTCGGTGATTTCGTAGTTCGCCATCACTCGCAGGGTGCCCAGCACGCTCTGCGCATTCCCGATGAAGCCGCCCGCGTTCAGGAAGCTGCCGGAGAGGTCCGCGTCCAGCGAGAAGCGGGGCGCGAGCTTGAAGTGGGCACCCACGCCCAGTCCCAGCGAGTAAAGATGGCCGTCGGCCCGCGCGTCCTGCGCCAACAGGAAGGTGGGCTGCATGCCGACGGTAGCCATTCCGTACACCGTTGGGCTGCCCATCTTCAGCGCCAGGTTGAGGCCGGTGACGTCGGTCCCGTAGAGCTGAACGTGGGCGTTGGTGTCGTTCACGACCTTCATGAAGTCGCCTTCGGCGTGGGCCGCGAACGAGCAGGCGAAGGTGGCAACGGCGGCGAAGACGGAGAGCTGCGAATTGCGGAGGTTCACGTTCGATGTTCCTTCTGGATGAGTAACGAACCTGATCTGGTGTGAAGCGCGCGACGCGGCGCCGCTACGGGGACGTGAGCTCGCTCTCCGTCTGGTCCGAGATCCTGAGCCCCGCGCCCTCGGTGGCGGTAGCCGTCAGCTTCACTGCGATCTTCGTCGCCGGGGCGGTGGTCGGGATCGGCTCGGCGGAGATCAACTTCAGCACCTTGCTCTCCCCGTCCTTCCAGGCCTCGGTCGTGCAGGTCTTCGCGGTGGAGAGCGTCTGGCCGCCTTCAGCGATCCAGGTGGCCTCCGCGCAGACCTCCTGCACCTCCTGCACCTGCTCCGCCCCGCCGAGGACGGCCACGGTGACATCCGCCTCGACCTCGACGCGGCCGTCCACCAGACGGCTGGCCCGGAGTTCGTCCAGCGTGATCCCCACTTGTTGACCGCACGCCGAAGCCATGAGTGCCAGAGCGACTGCCGAAACAGAAAGTGCCTTACGCATGTTGAATCTCCAGTTGTGGTGTGGCTGCCGTTCGAAATGCAACAGTCGGACCAGCCATGAAATCATGTCATTTCAATAGGTTGGCGTTCAGTTGGTCCCGGCGAACGGCGCTGCCCTGACAAGCCTGTCCGGCGAATCAGTGGCCCATGACATCGGTGTCAGACATGCGCCTTGCGGCACGTCTTCGTTCAGCATGCCTACGGCTTCGTGTGGGCGCTGCGCTTCATGGCCGACGGCGTGCTCTACGCCGGCACCGATGACGGCCTGGTGCGCCTCGCGATCGGCGACGCGATGTTTCCCGAGTCGTTGGGGCCCGCGTCCTATCCCGACCGGACCTTGTGGCCGCTCCCGTGACCTCGACGACCGCACCTGCACTGCACAGCGGAACGCCCGGCTCACCCGGCTTGGAATTCTCCCAGCCGGGCAGCCAGCACGGGAACGGGCGTGACCCGACCGAACAGTCTGGCCTGCACGTACCTTCGACGCGCGAACTGCAGCCCCCCTACCTCGACGTAGTCATCGGAGAAATGGGCGCCGCTGGCCCAAACTCCCACGATGTCGGCGACGTAGTCATGGCGGCGAAGGAGCCCCGTCTCGTCGAAATAGAAGGTCTGACGGCGGCAGTGGGTGGGGAAGCTCTTCGGGAAGCTCACCGTCACGCCGGTGCAGTCCTGCCCGGAAACACGAGCCGTTCGATGTCCGGCGTACTCCAGGCGGGGCAGGATGAACGGGATGGAGAAGTAGGTGCACAGCGCGTAGCCGAAGAAATAGAGAGCGTCCAGGTCGCTCCAGCGGCGGTACTTCGCCCAGCCGGTGAAGGTCCGCCGGTGATCCAGACTTTCGACGACGAGCCGCCCCGAGTTGCGCTCCACCTGGCGGACATCGCCCGCCTCGAAGCGACCCTCGATGCCCGCGGTGGGGTGATCCAGGAAGACGGTCCTGAACGCGTGAGGCTCCACCCGGACCCTTTCGGGAGCTGAGAAGGTACGGCCCAGCCCCTTCACTCGCGGAAGCGGTCCGCCGAGAAAGGCGAGCTTGAGCTCGAGGCGCCGCAGGCGCTCGAAACGCGCCCGGCCTCCATGCCGGACGACAGCCCGCTCGACGAGTGTTCGCGCGGGAGCCGGCCATCCGCTTCAACCATACGCTGCTGGCGCTGCGCATTCATTGAGCCGCGCTCAACCGCCCGCCTCGAGCGCCGCCGCCAGCTTCTCCAGGCTCCCGCTCCAGCCCTCCATCTGCCCCTTCCCTGCCGCTTCGTCCGCCGGAATGTCCTGCCGCACGGTCAGGCGGGTCTTGCCGTCCTCCTCGACGAAGGTGACCGTGGTGAGCACTTCGACGCCGGGTGAGTCTTCGATCACCGCGTTGAAGACGATGCGCTCGTTGGGGACGATCTCCCGGTAGTGCCCGTGGAATGGGTACTCGTTCCCCGCCGGGTCGCGCATCACCATCCGGTAGGCGCCGCCGGGGCGGAAGTCCACCTCGCACCCGGGGAGGGTGAAGTCCTTCGGCCCCCACCAGCGCGCCAGCGCCTTCGGTTGGGTCCAGGCGGCAAACACCGTTGCGACCGGCGCATCGAACAGCCGGGTGAGCACCATGGACCGGTCCGCGCTCCCGTCGATGAGGTACGGCAGATGGCCGGCGAGCCGCGCCAGCGTCTGCCGACCGCCCTCGACAGCACCGAACTTCTTCACCGCCGCGCAGGCCTCCGCCGTGGGGAACACCGACCGCATGGACACCCGGGTGCGCCCGCCCTCCTCCGCGAAGGTCACCGTCACGTGGAAGTGCGGCTCGTCGCCGTCCCCGCCGTGGCTGTAGACCAGCCGCGCCGGCTCGGAGATCTCCTCATAGCGGATCCAGTTCTGCCAATCCTTCCCGTCCGGGCCGTGCATCACGAAGCGCCAGACGCCGCCCACCCGGAGCTCCAGGGAGAACGTCTCGTTGCGGAAGCCGTTGGGGCCCCACCACTGGTCGAGGTGCTTCGGGTCCGTCCACGCCTTCCAGACCAGCGCGCGCGGCGCGTCGAACACCCGCTCCTGAAGGATGACCCAGTCCAGCGAAACGGCGTCGTCACTTGCTCGCTTTCGTGCTGCGTCCATGGCGCTTCTCCTTCGGTTTGTGCTGCAGGTCGCGCAGGTAGTCGTCCAGGCGGTCGAAGCTCTCGTCCCAGAAGCGGCGGTACTGCGCCACCCAGTCCGAGACGTCCTTGAGGGGCGCGGGCTCCAGCCGACACGGCCGCCACTGTGCCTCCCGCCCGCGGGCGATCAGCCCCGCGCGCTCAAGCACCTTGAGGTGCTTGGAGACCGCCGGAAGGCTCATGTCGAAGGGCTCGGCCAACTCCTGCACCGAGGCCTCCCCGGACGCGAGCCGCGCCAGGATTGCCCGCCGGGTGGGGTCCGCCAGGGCCGAGAAGGTCGCGTCGAGTTGCTCGGAGGTCATGCGCGCCAAACCTTCTGGTTAATTAACCCGACGGTTTAATACTTACCCGGGGACGGCAAGTCAAGGCCGCCGGGATGCGGCCAGGACCAGCACCCGGGTCGCCTGCCCCACCAGGCAAACGCGCAGGGCGGGGCCAGACAGATTCCAGGGATGATAGAGGGCTCTCTGCTTCCGCCCCTATGAATGGCCGACCGAGAGGTCGAAGCAGGAGAGTCGCCGCATGGCATCGGTTGTCGTCGACCCCCGGAAGGTCATCGAGTTCGAGGACGAGCAGAGCTTCTACGTATGGCTCGGCAAGCACTGGAACACGGAATCCGAGGTCTGGATCAAGCTCCACAAGGCAGGGTCGGGGCTCGCTTCGATCACAGCCACGCAGGCGATCGACGTGGCGCTCTGCTGGGGCTGGATCGACGGCATTCGCAAAGGCTTCGACGACAAGAGCTTTCTCCAGCGATACACGCCGCGCGGGAAGAAGAGCGTCTGGAGCCAGATCAACATAGCCAAGGTCGCGCGCCTCATCGCAGCGGGGCGCATGCGTCCTTCGGGACTCGCGCAGGTCGAAGCGGCGAAGGCTGATGGTCGATGGCAGAAGGCCTACAACATGGCCAAAAGCGAGGCCCCTCCCGATCTGCTCGCAGCGATCCGCGCCGAGCCCAAGGCGCTCGCGATGTACGAGAAGCTCACGTCGCAAAACCGCTTCGCGCTCACTTTCCGCACGCTCTCGATGAAGA
>JBAWAM010000782.1:0-3017 GCA_049589315.1 Myxococcaceae bacterium | reverse complement strand
GAGCTGCTCACCGGCGAGCTGGCCCGCCGCACCGGTCGCGTCCGGCTCGAGCTGTTGAGCCGCAGCCGCGCCACCGAGCGCCAGGTCGGACTGACCGAGGCGGCGCGGGATGCGAACGTGCGCGGTGCGTTCTCAGCGTCACCGGCATGCGCCGGACGGGAGCTGGTGTTGATTGACGACGTGTTCACGACCGGTGCCACCGCGCGCGCTGCCGCTCAGGTTCTGCTCGAGGCGGGGGCACAGTCGGTGCGAGTGCTGACGCTCGCGCGGGCGTACACGCTTTGATGGTTCAGTGGACGTGGGTCTCCGGGGATTCCTCCACTTCCGCCTTCCGCTGCCTCTTCTCCCGCTGGTCCTCCTTCAACGTCTCTGGGAAGAGCTTGTGCTCCAGCGGTCGGAGCCCGACGAGCGTGAGCAGAGACATGGCCACGCACGCCACGGCCGCGAAGTAGTAGCCGACGCCCACCGCCATCCCCACCGCCGCGGCCAGCCAGAGGTTCGCAGCGGTGGTGAGCCCCTTGATCGACATCCCGTACTTGAGGATCGCGCCGCCCCCGAGGAAGCCGATCCCCACGACCACCTGGCTCGGCACGCGGGTGGGGTCGACGCTCATCGATGCGGTGTTCATCGCCGGGTCGGGCAGGAAGGCATAGGTCCCGACCAGCGTGAACAGGCACGAACCGAGCGACACCAGGATGTGCGTCCGGAACCCGGCGTACTGCCGCTTCCACTCGCGCTCCAGGCCGAGCAGACCGGCAAGTACGGCGGCCAGCAGGATCCTGAGCGAGAGCGTCAGTTCATCCACGGGATGGGGCCCCTCACGGCCCGCGGTCAGTGACGCTCCGAAGGCTCCGGCTTCACCGCGACCTCCAGGAACGTGGAGGGCGTCCCGCTCACGCATGCCATCAGACAACGGCACACGCAGAAGGTCCCGAACTCGCGCCAGATCACCCAGAGGTTGGACAGCACCTCACGTCCTGTGATGACACCTTTCATCGCTCGCCCTCCTCGGCCACGGGGCGCGGAGATGCAAGCAGGCTGCCGAGAGCAGGTCCTCCCGGTGACATCGCAAGGCGCCGGATTCCCGAACTCGCGTGTCAGACCACCGTGTCCCACCAGAAAACTATTCAGACCGTCTGCGGCTCGCAGGACCTTCGACGTCCACGATTTCAGCGTCCGTTTCCTCGGTGCGCTTCTTGCGGCGCTTCGCGGCTTCGCGCCAGCGCTCACCGTTCGGTTGTGGCGGTTCAGGCGTGACACCGCCGACGGTGCCGAAGGACGTGACGTGGACCGTTCCCTTCTGCATGCCGGCGGACAGTCGGGCGCGGACCTTGTTCACGACGATTCGCCGCGTGGGCGGGAACAGGAGAAGGAGGCCGGTGAGGTCCGTGAGCACGCCCGGCACGACGAGCAGGATCCCGCCGACCAGGACCACCACGGCGCCGAGCAGACCTTCCTCCGGCATGCGCCCCTGGGAGATCGTGGTGCGGTACTCGTTGAGGACCCGCAGGCCCTCGCGCTTCGCAATCGACGCGCCGAGCACACCCGTCCCTACAACCATCGCGACCGTGGGCCAGAAGCCAACCAGTCGGCCGACCAGGAGCAGCAGATACAATTCGACGAGGGGAACCAGCGTGAAGAGCAGAAAAAGAAGACGGCCCACCGGGGTCAAATAACACTGCTCGGGAAGGAGTGCCCGCCCAACGCGTTTGGGGGTAGATGGTGCGAATGAAGCAGATCCGGTTCGTCCTGTGGCTCGCGATGGTGATGCCTCTCGTGGCGTTTGCCGCCGAGCAGCCGGACCCGGCCGTCGTGCAGGCGGCCGCCCACGCACAGGCAGTCCGCATGCACGCCGCATCGCCTCGCGGCGTGGCGTGGCTCTACCGGCTGCATGAGAGCCGGGATTTCGTCCCCGACCTCAACCTCCTCGCGCAGGCGTACCAGGACGTTCTCGTGCGCCGAACGGCCCATCCCGAGGTCCGGCGCGTCGCCCGTCTGCTCCTGGCGGACGTCGAGCGCGCGCGCGGCCGCCTGAAGAAGGCGGACGAGCTGATGAAGCCGCTGGGCTTCGTCAACCGCTTCTACGTCGCGGGCGCGTTCGACAACGAGGGCAAGGCCGGCTGTGACGTGGACTACGGCCCCGAGGCGTCGAGCGCGCTGACCGCCTCGTACCCGACCCGCACGGGCGAGACGACGTGGCGCGCGGTCGAGCAGATCCGCGCCGATGGTTACGTCGATCTCTCGGACATCGTCCGCCCGAACTCCGAGGCCGTCGCCTACGCACTGGCGCTCCTCGAGGCCCCGACCGACAGGCGCGTCGAGCTGTCCGTCGGAACCTCCGGGGCCTTCCGGATGTGGCTCAACGGCGAGAAGGTCGCCACGAGCGATCGCTACAACCAGCCCCGCCCCGACCAGAGCCGCGTCGCCGTCCGACTGCGCAAGGGCGTGAACCGGGTCCTCCTCAAGGTCTGCCAGGAGAGCGGTCCGCTCGGCTTCTTCCTTCGACAGGAAGGGGTGAAGGCACAGCCCCTGCCGACCGGGGTGGAGCTGCTCGCGCGCGAGGTGAGCAAGAACCCGCAGGATCCCGCCCTCCGCGCGGACTACGCCGTGGTCCTCGCCGCCACCCGCGCCTTCGACGAGCGGACGCACCAGGACTCCGTCGAGGCAGAGCGCGCGGCGGAGGCCGCCCCGCAGGACGCGTCGCTCCAACTCCTCGCGGCAGCGCTTCACGACGAGGATCACAACGTCCGGCGCAGGTACCTGGTCCGCGCCCTGGAGGCGGCCCCGGAGTCCCCCTCCGCTCTGGCGGCGATGGCCGAACACGAGCTCTCGCGCGATCACCCCCACAAGGCGCTGGCGATCCTCGAGCCCCTGGTGAAGGCGCAGCCGTCGTTCATCCGAGCGAAGTTCCTGCTGGCGAGGACGCTCGGCGCGCTCGACGAGGGTCCGCGGGCCGCGCAGGTGGCGGAGGAGGCCTATCTCCGCGCCTCGCAGGTGCCAGCCATGGTGCGCGAGGC
>JBAWAM010000781.1:0-4207 GCA_049589315.1 Myxococcaceae bacterium | reverse complement strand
CACCTGTGGCGCGCAGCCGGAGGTTCCAGCGAACCGGCTCCCAGCCGGGTTCACCCTCCCGCCAGCGGTTTCTGGGGCGTGCGTTCCAGGTCAGGCGTGGCGGGCGAGCGGCCCGGCTGGGTCAGCGGATCGCGCCGTCGTCGTCGGTTACGATGCCGGGCGCTTGATCCTGATCGAGGTCCAGCTCGCAAACGAGCTTCTCCTCTCGAGGCAGCCGTTCATCCTGTCGATCCCGCGTCCCATGGAGCTCGGAGCCGCGGCGCGTTACCCCACCCGGTTCATCGGGACCTACCGGACGGACCTCGGCGCCTGGGAGTTCGCGCTCGACGAGTTCGAGCAGATCGATCGATAGAAAAGGGGGACAGGCAGCCTGTCCCCCTTTCGTGCAGCCTATGCCGGTGTCGGCACCCCCGCTGGCGCGTCCGCAGCGCCCACCGCGCCACGCCGCTTCGCACCCGGCAACGAAGCCGGCTGCGCGCTGATCTCGCCGACCGTCTCCCCATGCTGGCTGATGTCGAGGCCGACCTCCTCCTCTTCGTCGGTCACGCGCAGCGGAACGAGGACGTCCACGAACTTATAGAGCAGCCACGAGCCGCCGAAGGAGAAGACCGCGACGATCCCCAGCGCGAGCAGGTGCATCATGAACGTGCGCGTCTCGCCGTTGATCAGCCCCACGTCCTTCGCCAGCACGCCGGTAAGGAGCATGCCGACGATCCCGCCCAGGCCGTGGCAGGCGAACACGTCCAGCGTGTCGTCGAGCGCCGTGCGCGACTTGAGGTGAACGGCGAGGTTGCTGACGAGGCTGGCCACCAGGCCGACCACGATGCTCTGCGGGATGGTGACGAAGCCGGCCGCGGGCGTGATCGCGACGAGCCCCACCACCGCGCCGATGCACGCGCCCATGGCGCTGGGCTTCCGTCCGAGGAACCAGTCGAAGCCGATCCACCCGAGCATCGCCGCGGCGGACGCCGTGTTCGTGGTGGCGAAGGCAATGGCCGCGAGCGACGAGGCCCCAAGCGCCGATCCGGCGTTGAACCCGAACCACCCGAACCACAGCATGCCGGTCCCGAGCATCACGAACGGAAGGTTGGCCGGAGCGTGCGACGTCTTCATCAGGTGCACCCGCCGACGTCCCAGCACCATCGCGCCTGCCAGCGCCGCGAAGCCCGCAGACATATGAACGACCGTCCCACCGGCGAAGTCCAGCACGCCCCACTGCCGGAGGAACCCGTCGGGGTGCCAGGTCCAGTGGGCGAGCGGCGCGTAGATCAGCAGGCTGAAGAGCACCATGAACAGCACGTAGGCGCCGAAGCGGATCCGCTCCGCGAACGCGCCGGTGATCAACGCTGGCGTGATGATCGCGAACTTGAGCTGGAACAGCGCGAACAGCATCAAGGGGATCGTCGGCGCGAGCCCCGGGTGGGTCTCCCCGCCGACGCCGGAGAACATGAAGAAGGTGCGCGGGTCGCCAATGATCCCGCCGATGCTGTCTCCGAAGGCGAGGCTGAACCCGACCACGATCCAGAGGATGCTGATCACCGCCATCGCGATGAAGCTCTGGAGCAGCGTCGAGACCACGTTCTTGAGCCGGACCATCCCGCCGTAGAAGAAGCTCAGCCCGGGGGTCATCAGCAGCACCAGCGCGGTGGCCGTCAGGATCCACGCCGTATCCGCCGCGTTCAGTTCGCCGCCCTTGACCAGTTGCGGCGCGGGCCGGGCGAGCAACCCCGCCAGGATTCCAGTTCCCAGCAACGCGCCCACGATCCAGCGGCGCATCCCACCATTCGCCACAAGCCGAGCCAGCATTTTCCAACTCCTCCGCGACCAAGCCTAAATCGCGAGATGCGAAGGCTTAAGTCGAATGGAATTATGCTTAGCCAAAAGCGAATACGTCAATCCTGCCACGACCTGGGTTCCATAGGCCTGTCCGGCCCTGGGCTTCATGGGGCAGAGATCCGATCGGCCAGCAGCCCGACCCCGGCCGCAAAGTACTGGGAGCGGTTCCAGTCCAGGATGACCCGGACGTTCGGGTAGGCGAGCACCGCGGGGCCGGTCTTGCCATCGGGGCGGAGCAGCCAGGCCTTCTGGCCGTCGTCGGGGAGCGGCTCGCCGGAAGCGAGCGTCACGCCGAGCTTGCGCCAGGCTGCGAGTGACTTCGGCTTCTTGTTCTTCATCCCGGCGTGGGCCGGGTCGAACTTCTCCGGCAGCTTCACCTCGCGTCCCCAGCGGCTCCCCTTGTCCCAACCGATCTTCGCGAGGTAGTTGGCGGCCGAGGCGAACACGTCGGGCTTCGAACCCCAGATGTCGCGCTTGCCGTCCCCATCACCGTCCGCGGAGTGCCGGAGGAAGGTGGACGGCATGAACTGGCACTGCCCCATCGCCCCGGCCCAGGAGCCCTTCATCGAGGCAGCGTCGATGTGTCCCTGCTCGAGGATGGTCAGCGCGTTGAAGAGCTCCTTGCGGAAGAAGCTCGCGCGGCGGCCTTCCCAGGCGAGCGTCGCCAGTGCGCCCAGCACCGGGTGGTCGCCCATGATGTTCCCGAACTTCGACTCGATGCCCCACAGCGCGACGATGATCTCCGGCGGAACGCCGTAGCGCTTCGTGATCTCCTCGAGCTCCGCGCGGTGTTCGGCCAGGAGGCGCCGGCCTTCGCTGATCCGCTCCTCGGTCAGGATGATCTGCAGGTAGCGCTCGAAGGTCATCGTCGAGGAAGGCTGCCGGCGGTCCTGCTCGATGACCTTCTCGATCACCGTGAGCCCGTCGAGCGCCTGGAGCGTCGCGTCCGAGAGCCCCTTCGCAGCGGCCTCCTTGCGGACCTCCTTCAGGAAGTCCTCGAAGGCGGGCGTTTTCGTCTGAGGCGACGCCCCGAGGAGGGCGCTGCCGAGGGCGAGCGGGAGGGCGACTTGAAGCAGCATCCCTGCAGCGTACCCGCTCCCTGCGATTCTGGTCGCCTGGCGCTACGCCGGTCGCGCGCCCGTGGGCCGGCCGAGCCACCCGATCCAGACCAGGACCGCGACGAGGAACGACGCGGCCGCCGCACCGAGCCACAACATGAACCGCGCCGGGTCCAGGCTGACGAGCAGCCGCAACGCGAGCGCGACCAGGACCGACACGCCGAGCGCGCCGACCTGCCAGGGGCGCCGTCCGAGCACCTCACCACGGCCCGAGTGCGAGAGGACGACGTGGGTCGCCACCGACAGGGTCATCAGCGCGAGGCCGAGGAACACCACGTGCTCTGCAGCCACGCGGTGCATGGGCCAGATCGCGCCGAGCGCGTACCCGAGCGGGAGCATCCACGCGGAGAGCCAGACGAACCTGCGATGCAGCCCCGGGACCGTCGGCGGACGCGCGACGCGAGCGACAAACGCGAGCACCCCCGCGACGATCAAGGCGCGCAGGGCCCATCCCAGGCGCAGCTCCACGACCCACTCCAGGACGAACGAGGCGAGCAGCGCGAGTCCCAGCACGATGTGAATCGCTCCCCCCGCCCCGAAGAGCGGACGCTGCGCGCGGCCCGGCGCCGGACCGTAGAGGAGCATCGGGATGAGCATCGTGCCCACGCCCAGCACGAGCGAGAGGAACAGGCCCTGGGTCACCAACCCCATCCCGAGCCCATGCAGGATCGCGGAGCCTCTCCCCGCAGCGCTCGACCGGAGCAGCAGCAGCGCGCCCGCAGCGCCCGAGAAGATCCCCAGCGGGATCCACGCGAACGCGCCTGGAGGGTTCCTGGTGTCGGCAGCGCTCACAAGCCGGACGATCACGAACCCGACGAGCATCGCCAGGAGCCCCAGCCAGACGAGCTGCGTGAAGGCCCACGCCTCCACCCAGGCGCCGACGGCGATGGCGACCGGAGCGAGCATCGCCACGAGCATCTGCCACGTTGCAGGCGCCGCTGTGCCGGTCCGACGAGGGACGAAGGTGAACAGGAATCCGAGCGCGAAGCAGGTCAGGAACGCCTGGAATTGCGTCACCGAGTGGAACAGCGTCCGGTATTGCCCCTCGACGCCGAGCGCGGCGAGCAGCCAGGGAGCGGTCCCCCACCGGCCGAGCAGGGCGCCGAGCGGAAACAGCAGTCGGTAAGGTTCCCGGCGCCACTCGGGCGCAGAGGGTGCAGTGGGGGTCATGCCTCCCAGCCCTTCACAATGGATGCCATGGTCTGCTGAGAGGCGAGGACGCATCGCCTGGCGCAAAGGCTGCGCGGATCCGG
>JBAWAM010000780.1:0-3368 GCA_049589315.1 Myxococcaceae bacterium | reverse complement strand
GCGTTGCATTGCTCCGGGGTGGCGCGCGGGCTGTCGGGGTAGACCTCGGTGGTCGTCGTGTAGCGCGCCCGGGTGATGCCTGCGCACAGGCCGAGCTCCCTGAGCGGATATTGGATGACACCCGTCGCGATCACGGGCGAGCCGATGATCTGACCGTTGGCATCGGGCGGGGCGATGTGGGTGACCTTCGCCACCGCCGCGATCACCGCCTGCTGGAATTCGGGGTTCGGGTTCTCGCTGTCGGCGACCAGGTAGAAGCCGTCGGGGATCTCGCCCGGCGCGGAAGGCTTGCCATCGCGCGCGGCCAGCGCCGGGCGGAACTCGGACTCATCGCTGTCGGTGGTCTCATGCAGGTCGACATGCACGAGGAAGCGCCCGCGGAACGGCGCGACCAGCCGCATCAGCGCCGCTGACTCCTCGGCCGGGCTGTCGTCGCGGAACGAGCGGTTCGGGTCGACCGCATGCGGGTTCCAGCGGTGCACGCGCTCCCAGGCCCAGGGGCTGACGCACGGCGCGACCAGCAGATTGACCCGGCCTGCGTAGTCCGCCGCGTGTCTCTCGACGAACTGCAAGGCCCCGTGCACACCGCTGGTCTCGTAGCCATGCACGCCGCCCGTCACCAGCACGCACGGCAGCTCGCTGCGCCAGTCGCGGCTCTGGATCGCGAACAGCGGATAGGTGTCCGGGGCGTAGTCGAGCCGGCCGTACTGCACCACCTCGAAGCGCGACCGCAGCCGCTCGAGCGGCCGCAGCACGTCCGCCTCGTAGCTGCGTTGGCGGGTCTGGCGGGACAGCCATTCGGCCTTCTCCGCGTCGCCCCAGGGCTGGTCGGGGCTGCCGATGGGATAGGGGGGTGGGGCAGTCATCACGTCGCTCACTCTACGCTGGCACTCCATTAAGCTGCCGTGAATGATGAATCTGCAGCGACTCGAAGGGTTCTATTGGGTGGCGCGCACGGAGGGTTATGCGCGCGCGGCGCGGGCATTCCCCTATCCCATCACCCAACCGGGGGTTCACCAGCAGGTCAGCCGGCTCGAGGACCAGCTCGGCGTCGCTCTGTTCGAGCGGGTCGGTAAGGACCGGGTTCGACTCACTCCGGCGGGGCGCTCACTCTATGCATTCGTGGCGCCGTTCTTCGAGCAGCTGCCCGCGGTGGAGCAGGCCATCCGCGGAGGCACCCACGGCGGGATGCTTCGAATCCACGCGGCGAGCCTCCACCTGCGACAGCTCCTTCCACCGTGGATTCGCCGGCTCCAGGCGAAGCGTCCGGACATCGAAGTCGAGTTGCAGGAGATCCGGCGACCGGATCCCCAGGCGCTGCGCGATGGAGCTGCCGATCTCCTCGTCGACCACCTGTTCCAGATCCCGCCCGACGTGGAGGTCCGCGAGATCGCGAGGATGCAGTCATTCCTGGTGCTCCCCGCGCACCATTCGCTGGGAAAGGCACGCCGCGTGCGGATCGAGGACCTGGCGGACGAGACCTTCATCGCCTACGCGCCGGACCTGGGCGGAAGGCAACTTCAGTTGCGTGCGCTGGAGCTCAGCGGTGTGAAGCCGGGGCGCATCCTGGCCGCGGACTCAGCGGAGACCATTCTCGGGATCGTGGCGGCCGGCATCGGCTACTCGTTGGTCCCTTCATTGTCCGAACAGGGGCCCCGGATGGCGGGCGTCGTCTCGCATCGGCTGAATTTCCGCGGATCCACCTTCCCCGTGCACGCCGCATGGAGGAAGGGAGTCGCCCCGAATCCACTGCTCGAAGCCGCGCTCGCGCTCGCGCCGGTACGCTAACGCGCGAGCACGATCTCGACCCGCCGGTTCACCGCGCGGCCGTCGTCGGTCTTGTTGTCCTCGATCGGCTGCTCGGCGCCCCAGCCCTTCGTCGAGATCCGCACCGCGTCCGCGCCGTACTTCTCCACCAGCGCCTTCTTCACGGCCTCGGCGCGCTTCTCCGACAGCGTCTGGTTCTTCGCGGCGTCACCCTTGTTGTCGGTGTGACCGGCGATCTCGATCTTCAGCGCGGCATCGCTCTTCATGAGCTCCGCCACGGCGGCGAGGATCGGCCAGTCGGTTCCGTTCAGCGCGTCCCTGCCGCTGGCGAAGACCAGCTCCCAGGTGCGCAGCATTCCGCAGTACTGCAGCTCCTCCTTCCACGGATAGGTGAAGGTCTCGCCCGCGTCCGCCGAGGAGCGTTTCCACGGACCCTTGAGTGGCCTGCCCTCACCCTTGAACCACGTCGTGTCGACGCTGCTCACGGTCCCCTTGCTCTGCAGCACCATCACCCCGCGCGGCGTGCACTTCTTTCGCACCAGGTCGATCTGGTTGTTCACCAGCACCAGCCGGTCTCCGTCCCACTGCCCACGGAAGAAGTGATCGTGGTTCTTCGCGAGGTTCGTTCCGACCACGCGATCGCCTTCCTGAAACAGCGCCAGCTTCAGCGTCCAGTACTTCGGAGTCCACGCGCCGGTCAGGTTCACGGGACCGGGCTTTCCGGCGTGCGCGCTCGCGCTCACGAGCACGGCCGCCACCACGGCGATCGACTTCAGCTTCATGGACTCCCCCAGGGTTGGATGAAGACCCACATCTTCGCGCATCTGGCCCTGCTACGCTTCGGACATGTCCGCGCTCGAAAAGCCGCTGGTCACAATTCATCGTCCCGCATCGCGCAGCCTGCTCCCTTCGGCATGGGAGGTGCCTCAAAGGTTCCGCGAGCGTCTCGGCGAGGGGCCGGGTCGCCAACGGCACATGCTGGAGCAGGGCCACCTGTTGCTGGTCCTCCACGCCGCGCCGGATCCCGGCATTCCGGAGCGCCAGCCGCGCTTCTTCTGGCGCCCCCCGGATGGAAGTTGGCGCGCGACCGAAGGTGGTCAGGGCGTGGGCGCGTTGCGCACGCACCTGCACGAGTTCTCGGAGGAGGTCGACGCGCTCGAGGAGAAGTTGCAGCGCGCTCACCACGCGGCGGACTTCCTGGAGATCCTCCGCACTGAAGGACCGCTGTTGCGCTGCGTGCGCAACCTGCATCGGGTGCTTCAAGCGGCGCGTGAGGCGGTGCCCGATGATCGCGAGCTGATCTCCTTTCGCGACAAGGCGGGCGATCTCGAGCGCGCGCTCGATCTCGTGCACCTCGACGCGCGCAACGGGCTCGACTACCTCGTCGCGCGGCGCAGCGAGGAGCAGTTGGAGGCCAGTCAGCGTGTGATGGCAGAGACGCGGCGGCTCAATCTCCTGATGGCCACGTTCCTGCCGATCACTGCGCTCGCGTCCGCCTTCGGGATGAACCTGGTCAGCGGGATGGAGTCGTCGTTCGCGCCGTGGATGTTCTGGGCGGTGCTCTTCACCGGCGCGGCGCTGGGCGTGATCGTACGCCGCCT
>JBAWAM010000779.1:0-5456 GCA_049589315.1 Myxococcaceae bacterium | reverse complement strand
GACGAACATCCTCGCCACGCGCTTCCACGTCGGGGGCGGAGAGGTCGTGCTGCTCGACTGGATGGCGGTGGAGGCGGAGCACAAGCGCGAAAAGCATCTGCATCCGGAGCACGCGATCGTCCGTCTCGTGCAGTGTGACGTGGGACCGGTCGAGCTGGAGCTGGTGTTCGATCCGAAGCCGGACTACGGCCGCAGCCGCGCGCAGCTCCGCGATTCGGGCGTGCTCGGATGGCGCATCGAAGCCAACCACGGGCTGGTGACCCTGCGCAGCAGCCTCCCTTTCCGTCTGAGAGAGGGGCGCGCGCGTGTCCGCCTCGAGGCGGGAGAGCGCTGGATCCTCCTGCTCACGTACTCCTCGGACGCCCCCGCAACGTTGCCAGCCGTCGAGCGGTTCGCGATGGAGTCGTTCGAGCACACCACGCGCGGGTGGCGGAGCTGGGCGAACCGGGTGAAGTACGAAGGGCCCAGGCGGGGGGAGGTCGTGCGCAGCGCGCTGGCGATGAAGCTGCTCAACTTCGCTCCGTCCGGCGCGATCGTGGCGGCGGCGACCACGTCGTTGCCGGAGAAGCTGGGCGGCCCGCTGAACTGGGACTACCGCTACACGTGGCTGCGCGACGCGGCGCTCACCGTGCGCGCACTCCTGTCGCTCGGGTTCCACGACGAGGCGTATGCGTTCGTGGGCTGGCTGCTGCACAGCACCCGGCTCACCCGGCCCAGGCTGGGCATACTGTATGACGTGTATGGGGGCGTTCCCAGGCGCGAGGAGATCCTGACGCACTGGTCGGGCTTCCGCGGCTCGCGCCCGGTGCGGATCCGCAACGCCGCGTCGAGCCAGGTGCAGCTCGACGTCTACGGAGAGGTCATCGACGCGCTCGCGCAGCTCGTCCGGATCGGCGTCCCGCTGGACGGTCCGGTCCGCAGCATGCTGCGGGGCTTCGGCGAGTACATCTGCCGTCACTGGGACCAGCCCGACGCCAGCATCTGGGAGCCCCGGACGGAGTTGCGCCACCACACCTTCTCGCGCGTGCTGAGCTGGGTCGCCCTCGAGCGGATCCTCGAGCTCCACGCCCTCGGGGTGATGCCGCGCATTCCCAGGGACCGGTTCCGGATGAACCGCGAGATGGTCCGCAGGGACATCGAGATGCGCGGCTGGAATCGGCGAATCGGCGCGTACACGTCGCTCCTGGATGGGGACGAGGTCGACGCCAGCCTGCTGCTGATGAGCTGGTACGGCTACGCGCCCGCCTGGAGCCTCCGCCAGCGCGCGACCCACCGGCGCATCGTGGATCGGCTCAGCGTGGGACGCGGGCTGCTCTACCGGAACGAGGAGAGCGTCCGCGAGGGTGAAGGCGCCTTCGGGATCTGCGGCTTCTGGCGCTCGGAGTTCCTCTCCCGCGGCGGCGGAACACTGGAGGACGCAGAGCGGACATTCGAAGCGTGCGCCTCCTACGCCAACGACGTCGGGCTCTTCGCGGAGGAGTACGACCCTCGCACCGGCGAGGCATTGGGGAACTTCCCGCAGGCGTTCTCGCACATCGGGCTGATCAGCGCTGCGCTGGCGCTCGAGGAGCGGCGCAGGGAGGAAGCGAGCAGGTCTCCGACACCGCTCCACATTCCCCCGCAGCGCGCCCCCTTCTAGTGTCCCATCCCTCGATCCGTTTCCGACCGAGGCAGAGCGCCGAGCCCTCGGCGAGTGGCTCGCTTGCCGCATGCGGTAGGCATCCACACCCAATGTGTGGGCCGCCGGGGGAACACGCATGGACATGGGGCAGTGGATCCTCTGGGGATTTGCCGGAACGGTCATCCTCACCACGACCATGGCGGGCAGCCAGGGGCTCCGGCTGACCCGGATGAACGTGCCCTTCCTGCTCGGTACGATGGTGACGCCGAACAGGGATCGCGCCCTGGTGCTCGGGGTCCTGCTGCATCTGATGAACGGGTGGATCTTCTCGGCGATCTACCTGGCCACCTTCCACGCGGTGGGCTTCGCGACCTGGTGGTTCGGCGCGCTGATCGGGCTCGTGCACAGCCTGTTCGTGCTGATGGTCGGACTGCCGATCATGCCCGCGATCCATCCACGCATGGCCAGCCCGGCGCAGGGGCCCACGGAGCTGGAGCCACTCGAACCGCCGGGCTTCATGGCCAAGCACTATGGGGTGCGCACGCCGGTCTCGGTGATCTTCGCTCACCTGCTGTTCGGCGCGGTGCTCGGGCTCTTCTACCGGATGGGCTGACGACGGCCCGACCGCGAGACGGCAGGCACGTCCTCTCCCGTGACAGCCCGGGCGAGCCGCTCCGCTTCGGCCGTGGCGATGCCCAGCGCGGCGAAGGTGCCGCTGACGAAGAGATTGGCCATGCCATGCGCCAGCGCACGGCCCCGCAGCTGCTCCATCAGCGGATGGGTGCTGGGGAGGGCGGCACCAGAGCGCACCAGCGCAGCGAGCTCCGGCCAGAACGTTTCCAGGGAGCCCTCGAGGGCCTCTGGGGGCTGGACGTCCGGCGGCCTCGAATTGAAGTCGATCAGCGCAGGATCCGTGGCGATGCGGTAGAGGGCCGGGTTCTCCGCGGCCCAGCGGATGTAGGCGACGCCCGTGAGGCGGAAGGCCTCGACCGGGTCCGCGCACTTTCCCGCCGCAGCGACGAGGATCTCGCCGAGCTGCCGGTTCCCCTCGGCGGCGATGGCGCGCAGGAGCGCCTGGCGATCCGCGAAGTGCTTGTAGGGCGCGGCGGACGAGACGCCGACCCGCCGGCCCACCTCCGCCACCGTCAAGGCCTCCACTCCCTCTTCGCGTAGGAGCGTGATGCTCGCCTCGAGCAGCGCGTGCTTGAGATCTCCGTGGTGGTAGGGGCGTGTGCGCGTCATCTGAGGGCCTTGCAAAGTAAGTGAGACTCACTTACCAACCGTTGCCAGTTCCGTCCACCTCTTCCACAGGAGCCCGTGCCCATGCCTGCAGCCACGACCGTCAGCCCCCTTCTGCGCTCCGTCTCGAGGCCGCACGGGTTCGAGCCGCTGCGTGTCGAAGGGCGGCTTCCCGAGGCGCTCCGCGGCACGCTGTACCGGGCGGGGCCGGGACTGTTCGAGCGCTTCGGCAGGCGCCTCGCCCACGCCTTCGAAGCCGACGGCGCAGTGACGGCCGTGCGGTTCGACGGCAGGGGCGCCCAGGGCGCGGTTCGCCTCGTGGAGAGCGCCGGCTTCCGCGAGGAGGAGTCGGCAGGGAGGTTCCTGTACTCCTCCTCGGCCTCCTGGCTGGACCGCATGCGCGCCGTCTACCGAGGCGCCTCGAAGAGCACGGGGAACACCTCGACGTTCCTCTGGCAGGAGCGGCTCTACGCGTTGATGGAGGGCGGCCTCCCGCAGGAGATGGATCTGGACACCCTGGACACGCTCGAAGCCACGAAACTGGGCGTCATCCCGGCCGCCTTCTCCGCGCACCCGCACCGCGTGGCTTCGCTGAAGACGACGTTCAACTTCGGGCTGCGCTACGGGCCGAAGATGCTCATCGACCTCTTCGCGCTGCCGGACAGCGGCCCGGCGAAGAAGCTCGGCACCATCGAGGCGCCCTGGCAGAGCATGGTCCACGACTTCATGGCCACCGAGCGCCACCTGCTGATTTTTCTGGGGCCCGTGAAGCTCAACCTCTTCCGGGCGATGCTCGGCCTGGGGGACATCACCAAGCTCTTCACGTGGCAGCCCTCACTCGGCTCGCGGTTGATCGTGATTCCCCTGGACGACCTCGGCTCCCCGCGCACGCTCGAGCTCGAGCCCTTCTGGACCTGGCACTTCGCCAACGCCTTCGAGGATGGCGAGGGGCTGTGCGTGGACCTGTGCCGCTACTCCGGGTTCACCCTCGACGACATCGGCCAGCTCGACGAGAAGGGACCGCCGCCCCTCCTCACCCGCCTGCACGTGGACTCGAAAGCCGGGAAGGTGCGCCAGACGCAACTCTTCGAAGTGCCGACGGAGTTCCCCCAGCTGCATCCGCGGCTCCATGGCGGGCGCTATGGCACGCTCTTCGCCCAGACCGAGCGCCGCACGCCGGATCGCAAGTTCCAGGGCGTCACGCGCATCGACGTGGAGCGCGGCGTGGGGTCCGAGTGGGCGGCTCCGGCCGGCCACGTCCCCAGCGAGCCTGTGCTGGTGCCCCGGAGCGAAGCGGAAGACGACGCCTGGGTGCTCGACCTTGTCTATGACCCGGCGAGCGACCACTCCTATCTCGCCGTGCTCGACGGTGAGCGCCTGGAGGACGGACCACTCGCCACGGTCCACTTCGACCAGCCCATCCCCGTCACCTTCCACGGATCGTTCGCCGCGGCGCGCTGATCACCCTACGGAGCGGTCTGAGCCGGAGTGCGCCTCCCCAGCGCGCTCCATCTTCTGCTTCTCCTCGATGATCAGCGTCCGCACGTGCTCGCGCAGCGCAGCGACGTCTCCGTTGAAGCGCGCGGGGTCGACCGGGTCGAGCACCTTCACGTTGCAGTCGGCGCGGTCCCTCAGCACGAGGCCATGCTTCGGCAGGGTGCGCGCGGTCCCGGTGAGCACCATCGGAATCACCGGAACGTTTTTCTTGATCGCCAGGTGGAACGCGCCGTCCTTGAACGCCTTCACCTGACCGTCGGACGAGCGTGTTCCTTCGGGGAACATCAGGATCGGCACGCCCCTCTCCAGCCAGGCTTCGCACTCGGCGAGCATCTTCAGGATGCTCTCCCGGTTACCCCGCACCAGCCCGACGTAGCGGTTGAGCCGCATGTTCCAGCCGATGAACGGCACGTTGAACACGCTCTTCTTCGACACCCACTTGAAGGGGCGGAACAGCCCGAACAGCACCAGGATGTCCCCGAGCGACTCGTGGTTGGCGACCAGCACGGCGGCGCCACGCCACGGGAGCTTCTCACGCCCCTCGATGTGCAGCCGCCACAGGGGGTTCACCCGGAAGTAGAGCTGGGCCCACGCGCACGAGTACAGGTGCAGCACCTTCCCGTTCCGATCAAATGGAAGCGTCACCACGAACAGGACCAGCGCGATCAGGAAGAATGGGATGCAGGTCAACCCCAGGAACGCCCAGAAAATCGTCGAGATGAGCTGGCGCATATCCCCTCAGTAGTCCGTCGCCGCTGGAATGAACGTGCTCTGGAGCACCTGGATGTTCAATGCCTTCGAGTTCGGCGAGAAGTTGCCGGCGGCGTCGAGCTGTCGATAGACGACCTGTCCTGCCTGCACCGCCTCGATGCGGATTCGCAGTCGCCACCCGCCCCGGTGCGGCGCGAACATCCGGGCGAAGTCGGCGCGCCCCAGGACGCGCGCGGCGCCGTAGGGCCGCCCCTCGGGGTTGGTGCAGACGTAGCGGACCCCCGTCGGGGTCTCCTGCTCGACCAGCACCGGCATCACCCAGATCTCTCCGGGTTGAATGGGAACACCCGGTCCCGGCGCTTCGGCCGCCTCGGGCTGAGCGCCGGCC
>JBAWAM010000778.1:0-4653 GCA_049589315.1 Myxococcaceae bacterium | reverse complement strand
CCCGTTCATCCCGCTCTATGCGCAGGGACTCCGGGTCTTCGCCGCGCCGCACGTGACCGGCCTCACCGTCGACGCGTTCGGCCTCCCCTCCGTCGACTCCGCCTTCCTGTCGAGGCCCTGACCATGCGCCTACGTACCCGGCTCGCCCTCGCGTTCGCCGTCGTCGCGCTGCTCCCGCTGCTGGTGGTCGTCCCCGTCGCGATCCGTGATCTTCGCGGGACCTTGTCGCGCGAGCTCGATGGCCGGGTGGGCGTCGGGACCGACGCCGTCAACGCCGCCCTCGAGCAGACCCGCGCGGATGCCCGGAGATCCGTCGAGGAGCTGACCCAGAGCGTGGCGCTGGAAGACGTCGCAAGGGACGTCCACGCGGGAGGCGGTCCGCGGCTCGCCACCGCGGCCGAACGCCTGATGAAGAGCCGGGGGCTCACCGTGCTGTCGCTGTTCGACGCGCGAGGAGTGACGCTGTCCTCCGGCCACCTGCCCGCCCGGCTCGGAGATCCGGACGAGGTGCTGTTCGCCCTCACCCGGAACCCGGCGCGCGATCCGGTGCCGGTGCTCGTCGAGCTCCGAGATGCCGACGGCCTGCGCCGGATGCCCGCGCTGGTCACCGCGCGGAGCATCGACTACGGCGCGCTCCGGATCTGGGTCGTCGGCGGCGTGCTGCTCGACGCGAGGCTGGCCTCGCACCTGTCGAACCTCACCGGCGCGCGGGTGGAGCTGCTCGCTGGCGATTCGGTGGTCGCCTCGGCAGGAAAGGTCAAGAAGCCGGTCGTCTCGCGGGTGCTCCCGCTCGAACCAGCGGCGAAGGTCCGACTGTCGTTCAGCAGGGCGGCGCTCCAGGAGGCGGAAGCGGGCATTGTCCGCGCCTTCGGGACGTTGGTCGCCATCGGCCTGGGCCTGGCGGCGCTGTTGGGGCTGCTCATCGCGCGCCGGGTGACCCGCCCGGTCGAGGCGCTCACCTCCGCGGCGCGCGAGGTCGCCCAGGGCCGCCTCCACGCCCAGGTCCAGGAGCACGCCTCGGGAGAGATCGGCGAGCTGGTCACGGCCTTCAACCGGATGACCGGCGACCTCCGGACCACCACCGAGCAGCTCGTCGCCTCGGAGCGGGTGGCCGCCTGGCAGGAGGTGGCAAGAAGGCTTGCCCACGAGATCAAGAACCCCCTCACGCCAATCCAGATGTCGCTGGAGACGCTGCTCGCCGCGCGCAAGGCCGGCAACCCGCGCTTCGCCTCGCTCTTCGAGGAGAGCGCAGGGGCGGTGCTGGAGGAGGTCGAGCGGCTTCGGCGAATCGTCGACGAGTTCAGCCGGTTCGCCCGGCTTCCGGCGCCGAAGCTCGCGCCGCTCGACGTGGGCGACTGGATGGGCCAGGTGCTGGCGCTCTACGTGGCGCCCCCGCCGGGCGTCGAGCTGCGCTCGGAGATCGACTCCGAGCTCCACGTCGAGGGGGATCGCGATCAGCTCACCCAGGTGCTGGTGAACCTGGTGAAGAACGCGGAGGAGGCGCTGACAGCCCGGGGTGGCCACATCCGGGTGCGCGCCCGCAGGCGCGAGGACGAGGTGCTGATCGAGGTGGAGGACGATGGCCCGGGCATCCGGCCCGAGGACCGCAGTCGCCTCTTCGAGCCGTACTTCACCACCAAGGAGGGCGGCACCGGGCTGGGTCTCGCCATCGCCGCGCGCATCTGCCAGGAGCACGGCGGAAGGCTCGAGGTCGGCGGCGAGTTCGGCCGGGGCGCCACCTTTTCGATCGCCCTGCCCGTTAGCGAAACGGCGGCGTCCCCGAAGGAGCGCCGCCGCGCACAGCCCGGCTGAACCGGACGAGCGAGCTTCCTACCGGGGCAGCGGGTGGCCCGGGGGAGGAGCCCCGACGGGCTGGTTCAGCCGCGGATCGAAGAACGGGATCGGGTCCTGGGGCGCCGACACCGTTCCGCCCCCGAACTCCGTCGTCGGAGCCCCGTAGACGTTCACCGCCGACGGGCTGCCCACCGGCACGACGGTGTTCGCTTCGAGTGCGAAGGTCGAGCCCATCGTTGCGGCCATCCCCTCGGGGTCGTCCACACCGACACCGCAGCCGGTGATGCATGCCGTCATTGCCAGAATTCGAACGATCCGCTTCATGGCCAGACCCTTCTGCAATCCACGCGCCATCTGCTCAACCATTGCAGGCCCCCTTCAGCTCCGGCTCGGCGTTGACGATCTGTGACAGGCGGGAGCGCTTCATCTTCAGCAGGCGCGCCGCTTCACTGATGTTCCCCTGCGCCTCCAGCAGCGCCCGCTTGATGCACTGCATCTCCAGCTGGTGCCGGAGGTCCTTGAGGGACAAGTCCCGACTCCGCGCCAGGGTGTAGAAGTCGAAGTCGTCGACCCTCGCGGCGTTTGGAGAAGGTGAATCTTCATCCTGCCCGTCGTCGTCGGGCTGAGCGGAGAGCCGGGCCGGTTCGACCGGCTGCGACGGCGGAAGCACCGACGGACGCGCGGCGGTCGCCATCGGGGAGGCGCTCGCGTCGAGCACCACGAGCTCGGCGATGTGGGAGAAGCACGCCGGGGTGATGAGCTGGCCATCGGCGAAGATCGCCGCCGACGAGAGCACGTTCTCCAGCTCGCGGATGTTGCCCGGCCAGCTGTGCCGTCCGAGCAGCTCCAGCGATGACTGCGAGACCTGCCTGGCCGCCTCGTTCCGCTCCCGCGCCACGCGGGTGAGGAAGTGCTGCGCCAGCAGAGGGAGGTCCTCCATCCGCTCGCGGAGGGGCGGGAGCTCCAGCATCACACCCTTGAGCCGGTAATAGAGATCCTGCCGGAACCGCCCCTGGGCGATGAGGGTCTCGAGGTCGCGGTTGGTCGCGCAGATCACGCGGACGTCGACCTTGAGGGTCTTCGTTCCGCCCACTCGCTCGAATTCGCGCTCCTGCAGGACGCGGAGCAGCGCCACCTGCGCCTTGGGGCTGATGTCGCCGATCTCGTCGAGGAACAGCGTGCCACCGTCCGCCATCTCGAATCGGCCCTTGCGCTCGCGGACCGCGCCGGTGAAAGCGCCCTTCTCGTGTCCGAAGAGCTCGGAGAGGAGGAGGTCCTCGACCATCGCGGCGCAGTTCACCTTGATGATCGGCATGCCCCGGCGAGGCGAGCGGTCGTGGATCGCCTGCGCCAGGACCTCCTTGCCGGTCCCGCTCTCGCCGCGGATCAACACGGTCGTGTTCGCGCGGGCGATCGGCTCGATCTGGCGGGTGATCCGCGCCAGCGCAGCAGACTGGCCGACCAGACCGTGCGACGCCGCTTCGGCGAGAGGCGCCCGCATGATCCGGGGCATCCGAAGCTCCGGCTCGACGGCGCCGAGCGTCTCGGCGCGCCGGGGCACCGAAAGGAACGCATGCCGCCGCGAAGCGGGGACACGCTCGGTGAGCTGGTCCAGCAGCCGCGCCGCCCGGGTCATCTCCGCCTGCGCGCCGGAGGTGTCACCCGCCGCCAGCCGGACCTTGCCCATGAGGAAATAGACGCGGTACGGACCTTCGAGATCCGGCTTCTCCAGGAGCGCCTCGCGCGCCCGGGTCATCGCCCTGCCAGCGCCGTGCAGATCACCGAGCAGCAGCGCCAGCTCTCCGCGCATCAGCTCGACCTCGATCTGCGCCGTCGGAAGCTCTCTCGCACCCCGCTCCACCACCGGACGCTCGAGCTCCGCGCCTGCCTGGGCGCGCTCCCCCGACAACAAATGGGCCCGGGCCTTCTCCGCCGTGGCGAGCGCCGCGTGCCCGGTGCTCCCGACCTGGAGGAACAGATCGCGGGACTCGGAGAGGAGCCGGGCCGCCTCGACCAGGTCGCGCCGGTCCAGCGCGATCTCGCCCAGGTTCAACAGGGCGCTGGCCTGCAGATAGCTCTCGCCGAGCTCGCGGGCGCGATCGAGCGCATAGCCGGAGAGCTCCGCGGCGCGCGCGCCGTCGCCGAGGAAGGCGTAGACCCGGGCGAGGTTGGAGGCTGCGTGCGCCACCTCTCTCGCGCTTCCCAGCCGGGAGAACGCCTGCATCGCGCGCGAGAGGTTGTCGAGCGCCAGCTCGAACTCCCCTGCCTCGGCGTAGATGGATCCGAGGTTCGCCAGCGCCTTCGCCGCGACCGCGCGGTCGATGGACGGCGCCGCCGACTGGTACAGGCGGATCGCCGCGTCCCGGTCTCCGCGCTTGTGGGCGACGACGCCGCGATTACCGAGCGCCAGCGCGCACTCCCTCTCGAGTCCGCGCGCCTGGGCCTCGGCATGGTTGCGCGCGAAGACCTCGTCGGCCTGCTCGAGCGCGCCCTTCAACATCCACGCCCTGCCGAGGATGTTGCGAAGCGTGAGCACCTTCTCCGGCCACGCTTCGAGCCCTTCGAGCGTCCGCTGCCCCAACGAGATCGCCTCGTCCGTGTGGCCTCGAAGCAGGAGGATCTCCACCTTCGCAATCCGGGCGCTGGCCTGGGAAGCCTCGTCGCCTTCGAGCAGCACGCGCTGGAGCAGTCGCTCGGCGAGCTCCGGACGGCCCAGCTGGATCAGGCTGCGCGCGGCGCGCTGGCAGAGTTCCGCCGGCGCCGAGCCCGTCCTGACCCGCGCACGGGAGAGATGGAGGACGGCCCGGCGGTGATCGGCATGCGCCGCGGCCAGCTCGGCGAGTCGGAGGTGGATGCGGG
>JBAWAM010000777.1:0-14184 GCA_049589315.1 Myxococcaceae bacterium | reverse complement strand
GTGTTGCTCCCAGAAGCGTAGGTTCGCCCAGGTTGGAGAAAGTAGCCGTAGGTAGAGCCGAGTCCAGCCTGCGCTTCAGGATCTCGATGTCGCTCGACGGCTTTGTCACCGGTCCGCAACAGAGCATTGGGCACCCACTCGAGATCGGCGGTATCGCCCGTCGGCACGCGAAGTACTCGCTCGAGCCGCCGGCGGCGGCGAGAGACGGGGCCCTTGGTTGCCCGACGCGGCTATGATGTGCGCCGTATGTCGCGTCCCATATCGATACGGCTGCGTACCCGTCTTTCCCGCCTGAACTCACCATCCATTGCAGTTGCGGTCCTGGCGTATGCGGTGTGGGGGTGTGGCCAGCCTGCCCCCGGACTGGACGACGCCGGCACGATCGACGCGGGCATGATCGACGCGGGCACGATCGACGCCGGAGTCGTGGATGCGGGCGCAGAAGACGCGGGCGCTCCGGACTCAGGCGTCCCCGATGCAGGGCCCATCGCATGCTCACCTCAATGTGCTGGAGCGGAGTGCGGCGACGATGGGTGTGGAGGTTCCTGCGGCGCGTGTGACGCGCTTCCGCCTCCGCAATGCCTGGACGGCAGCACCCTCGAGACCTGGACCGGCCCGGGAACGTGCGGGGAGGGTCAGTGCGCGTACGTACAGGCGCTCTCGCAATGTCCCTACGGGTGCGCGAACGGGGCATGCCTCGAGTGTGTCCCGACCTGCTCCGGAAGGGAGTGCGGCGACGACGGCTGCGGAGGGTCGTGTGGCAGCTGCGCTCCGCCCGAGGTCTGCGGCGCGACCACTCCCGGGCAGTGCGCTTTGCCGGCTGGCTGTGGCTGGTCCTCCGCTGGTGCGATGCAGGTGTCGCGCGCCCACCCCGCGATGACGCTCCTGTCCGACGGGCGAGTGTTGGTCGCCGGAGGTGCATCGGGTGGCAGCCGGACTCTATCGGTCGAGAGCTTCGATCCGACCGCTGGAATCTGGTCGCTCGAACAGCCTTTGCCGAACAGCCCCGCTCAACCCAACTCCGACTTTTCGTATCCAGCGGCTGCGACCCTGGGCGATGGCCGCGTCCTGGTCATGGGCGCGTCGGACCTCGAAGCGTGGTTCGACGGCGGAAACTGGCTCGCCGGCTACCTCGACAGACGGGTGGCGCCTCTCCTCGTCTCAATGCCGAACGGAGATGCCCTTGTGGCCGCTGGGGGCGACATCACGTGGAGGCAGTTCAGCCCAGGCCCGTCGAGCCGGTCCGGGTTTCTGCTCGAGCTGCGCTACGTCGCCCGGGCCACGGCGCTTGCCGACGGCCGAGCCCTGGTGGTCGGAGGGATGCGCAACTTCTCCACCAACGTCCCCGCGCGCAGCGCTGAAATCATCGACCCGCTCATGGGAACCACGCTCTTCACCGGCGCACCGCGCGTGCCGCGCTATGACACCGCAGTTGCGCGGTTGGCGGACGGTCGAGTCCTCCTGATCGGAGGAGTCGCCGCATCCACCCATTCGGGCGGCGCCCACGAACCCACCTCGTCGGTCGAGCTCTACGATCCTTCGACGGGCCTCTGGCGGGACACCGGCTTCCTCCTCGCGCCGCGGGCGGGGCATACGGCGACCACGCTCATCGACGGAAGGGTCGTGGTGGTCGGCGGGGTCGACCGCGCGAGGCTCCGTATCCCCACCGTCGAGGTGTTCGATCCGGCGACCGAGACGTGGTCTCCGGCGGCTCCGCTGACCACTCGCCGCACGGACCACGTGACCGCGTTGCTGGCGGACGGGCGGGTGCTGGTCGCCGGCGGTACCGATGACTCGGGGACCACTCGCAGTACGGAGATCGTGAGCCCTGGCGCTCTCTGTCCCGCGGTCGCATGCGTGGGCGAGTCGGAAGAGGAACTCTGCGCCCGGGCCGGTGCAGCGTGTGGCAGCATCACCGCGACCGACCGCTGCGGGTCGACGCGCCATGCGCTCTGCGGGACCTGCTCTCTTCCGTCGTCCTGCGGCGGAGCCGGCACTCCCAACCAGTGCGGCGTCAGCCAGACCGGAAACTTCAGGATCGAGATCGTCGACCAGTCCCTCAGGGCGCGTCCGGGACTGGCGCTCGACGCCACCGGCGCGCCCAGGATTGCGTATCTCTGGAAGGCGCGAAGCGGCACGGGCGTCACCGACCTGAATCTCGCGATGCGCCTTGTTTCTGGCTGGTCGATGACCCCGATTCGTCGCGACGTGCAGAGCGACGGTGTGAGTCTCGCCCTGGATGCGACGGGGCGTCCCAACGCCCTCGCAATCGCATACGCCCAGAACTCCTCGAAGCGTCTCCCCTTGCTCGTCTCCTGGACGAATGGGCAGTTTGTCGACGAGACCGTTCCGAGCAACAGCCTTTTGAACTGGTATTCGCCCACTCTTGCGCTCGGGCCCGGCGGAGAGCCGCACGTGTGTGCATTCCAGCTGAACGCCAGCGCGCTGGTGTGCCTGGAGATGGGCGCCTCGGATTGGGAGGGCGACCTGGTCGACACGGTGAGCTCGTCGAGCCCTCCTTCGGCCGCGGTGGACGCGAACGGGGGGATTCACGTCGCCTACTACGACCCGACTCAGCGCCAACTCGTCTACTCCGTGCGAGGTGCGTCGGGCTGGGCCCGCCAGACGGTCGATGCCTCGGGCAATGCGGGGCAATTCCCGTCGCTGGCTCTCGATGCCCAGGGGCGGCCCCACATCGCGTACTTCGACGCCTCGACCCAGGCCCTCAAGCATGCGCGCTGGACCGGCAGCGCCTGGTCCATCGAGTCCGTTCACTCCGGCCCCATCCGCCGGGGCATCGCCCTGGCCCTCGACCTCCAGGGACATCCACGCATCGCGTTCCACAACGCGGCCGGAAACAGCCTCGACCTCGCCTCTTCGACGGGACCGGCCTGGAATGTCGAGACGATCGACGCCGCAGTGGGAACTGATACCGAGGTCTCGATGGCGATCGACGCAACCGGCCGCCTCCATGTGGCCTACATCGACTGGACGAACTCGATGCTGCGGTACGCGCGCAACCCGTAACCGGAGGGACAACGCCAGCACCTGCCAGGCGATTCGCCAAACCCTCGTGATTGACGATGGCCGCGCACTGTCCGGCGGTGGTGGGAACCCAGGCAGCGCACCGGAGCTGTTCGAAGCGGGCGCGGCGGGTCCTGACGGTAGACCCAACGACGGAAGCTGAGGCAGGCGGGACTCGACGAGGTCGAGAAAGGGAGCGAACGAGGCTGCGTCGGCCCCTTGATCAGTACTCGACCCCGCGTCGTAATGGGCGCGGGGGCCCCCGCCAACCGAGCACCTGACTAGTTGATCTCCACGGTGCGGCAGACAGTCGTGCCGCCGCCCGCTCCGACGTCGCACACCATCCCGGAGCAGCAGGGGTCACCCGCGGTCTGGTCGCAGGTCCCGCCCTCGGGGATGCACATGCCGCCGTCGGGCAAGGGCAACTGACACACCGCTTCGCCCAACTCACCCGAGGAGCGACATTCCGTACCCAGACAGCAGGTTTCGCCACCTGCGCACGACTCCCCCAGTGACGCGCAGGTGCTTCCACCATCCGGCGGATCGCGCACGTCGAGCGTCCAGAATGCGCGGTGATTGTTTTCGGTGAGCCCCTGGAAGGCGAACCGGAACGCGGGGAACGACGGATCCTGCCCCGTCCCGAGCTTGCTCCGGTCGATCGCCGCCACCCAGATCTGCTGCGTTCCGCCCTTCGGGTGAACGACGCCGTAGGGTCTGACCGAGTTGAAGGCGACCCACTCGAAGTCACCCGAAGGCGCCCACGTCGGCATGTTGTTCTCGTGCAGCCCCGAGGTCATCTCACCATTGACGATCTTGTTTGCGTTGACGAGCTCGACGGGCTGCCCGCTACCGTCCGCCTTGATCAGGTGAAGCTGCATGGTGAGGTCTCCGTGCCCACCCTTGCCGCGGCCGTACGCCACCCAGGCGCCGTCGGGCGAATAGCTGGGAAACAGATTCGAATATCCCGCGGCAGGCACCAACTCCCGGATCGCTCCCCAGGTCTCGTTCTCGTAGGAGATCACGTTCAGCGCGGCTCCACCCGGGGAGTCACCGCCCTTGTTCGAATAGACCAACTCAGTGATGAGGGGCGACCAGTCCGGGTTCGTTCCCGCGAGGACCGGGAGCTCCGCATACCTGGCTCCGGTGTTCGCGTCGAACTCCGCCAGCTTGTCGCCCACCGTCGCCACCACGCGGGCGTCGTCTGGGCGGAACGTTCCAAAACCCTTCCTGGTGGTGATCTGGGTCGTGATGACCGGAAGGGGCGGCGGGTTGAGGGTGACGTCGTAGACGAAGCCGCCGGTCTTCCCTGCCTCGGTGTAGCCAAATAGTTTCTGCCCGCTGCGCGAGACGGTGTGACACGCGACGCATTTGACCGTTCCTGCGCCTTCGAGCTGGGTCGGCGTCGGCTTTCCCACGACATACGCCTCCGGGTTTTCATCCGAGACGGATGCCCGCCGGATTCCTGCGGCCGTGGTAGACCAATAGAAGATCGCTCCCTTGACGTCGCGGCGGGAGAAACCGATCTCGATGGAGGGTCCACGGTAGACGTTGCTGTCTCCCGCGGTCACACCGTCGATCGTGATGCGGGTGAGCTCGCCCGCGTTCGAGCCTGCGATGGCCTGCCACACTGCGGCATCGGACTCGAAACAACCGCTTCCAGCTGCGGCGGCGCATTGCGGATGTTTGCCGTCCGAATACACCACCGTTTTCGAGAACGGACCTTCGAAGGTGAGTCGGACGAAGTCATTTCCACCCGACTTCCACTGGAAGAGAGTCTTGTAGATGTTCCGGGGGAAACGCGTCTGATCGCTTGGATAGATGAACTTCGGCGCCTTCGTCGGATCCGAGGTGACGACCGGGCCGGCGAAGCGATCCGCGACTGCGGGACCCGGGTCCTGGAACGTTGCATCGAGTCGAAGCGTCAGGGTGGTGCTGCCCGACTTGCACCCATCGGTGGCCTCGATGCGCACGTGTCCGCCCACTCCCGCGGCCGGCTCATATTGACCGTTCGTTGAGAACGTTCCCGCGGGGCTGTCATCGTCCCGCCGCGAAGACCAGGTGACCCGCTGGGTGACGTCTTCGATCCTTCCACCCGTCAGATGACCGGTTGCAGTGAAGGCAATCGGTGTCGGCGCCGTTCCGACACTTACTGTGGAGTCCGCTGGAGTCAGTGTCACCGACTCGAGTCCCTCGATGCAGGCCACGCCGCCGTCGCTTGTCCCTCCGGGTCCGCCATCACTTGTGCCCTTGCCGCCGTCAACATCCTCCGCCACGCCCGGATCGCCGCACTGACATGCGCTCAGGCAGACAACGAGCACCCCGAGTAACCATCGACGCATGAGCTATCTCCTGTGCACCAGTGCGCAGAAGCCTAGGACGGGACGGATGCCCATGGAAACGCTCGCGACGAGCACACCCCTGGATACCGAGGCGGCAACTGTAGGAGGAGGTCAGCTCCGCATGGCTCGACGGCGCGGCTCTACGCGCGCAGCGACTTGCGAAAGAAGCACGTCCACGCGCGAGGGCTCCACCCGGTACAACTCCGCCAGTCGCGCGATGAGCGCTGGGCGGCTTTCGACCCCTTCATCCAGCGGTTCGGCTCGCACGCGAACTGCTCATGTCTCCGTGGCGTTCCCAGGGAACCACGCCGGACGTTACGAGGAGCGGCGGGGGGCAGCCTCCTCCTCTGCACGCACGGAAACGACGACGATGCGCGTCACGCCCCCAAGGCGAATGAACCCCTCCGTACGGAGCGCCTCTGCTTCGCGCGCGAAGTCCCGCTCCCACGAGCGCTGAGCGTCCTCTGGCAGCGCATCGAGGATGCTTACTCATGCCGAACGCACGCACCCAGGCGATGGCATCTTCCGAAGTCTTGGCTTCCATCACCGGGACATCGAGCTCTTCGACACGTGCGATCGACAGGCCGGCCGCCTCGACATCCCGGCGGAAGGTTTCGAGCCGCGCGTAGCGAAACGTCCCCGGCGCGTCGAAGTCGGTCGGGGGCACGTCGCGGTACTTCTCAAGCACCTTCCTCGGAAACGAGAAGACCGGCACCCGCTCGGGTTCCGCAAAGACGGCCGCCACCACCACCCCGCCCTGCTTCATTGCGCGGCGTGCTCGCGCGAGCGCCTCGACCGGCGCGTCCATGTACATCAGGCCCCACCGCACGAGCGTCGCATCGAACCGACCTTCGGGAAGCCCGTCGAGGGATGCCGCGTCTGCAAATTCCCCACGCCAGTTGCCCGCCTTCTACGTGCACACGCATCTGGTCGGCGGTTGGCAGGAGTAGACCGAAGATCGTCGTTCCTACCACTCGTACGCCGCAGCGGATCTGCCCAGAGTCGTCATTCCCATTCCACGTGGCAAAGCAGCGAGGAGCAGTCACATGTTCGAAGGTCTCATCCGGTCGTTCGTGTCGGTAACGGTACTCGGGAGCGCGGTGGCCAGCTTCGGCTGCGGGGGGACGGATTCCGTCGAGGAGCAAGAGGTCGCGTCGCGTACCGATCAGCTCCAGACGGCCCCTGGCATGCAAGAGTTGCCCGATTGGCCGGACTGCCCCGGAAAGTGGAGCGTCTACTGGGTGGAGGAGGTCCGGGACGTCGACGGGCTCGAAGGAACCTGGCTCCGCAAGGACATGTACAAGGCGCAGAACGGCGAGCTTCTGATGTTCCGGATCAGCGATCTGCTGGCGACGCCCATGATCATGGTCTTCGAGCAGCGGGGCGTGGAGCTCGAGGGCGACATCGCTGCGACGTTCAGCGGACATGGGACGCAGACGGGAACCTTTCATACGGGGATCTCGACGGCCGGTTTCTGGCACACCGGCATCGAACTGACGGGCATCTCGGGCGTCGACCTCCACGACCATCTGTGGATCCTGGGTGTGCGGCGCGACTGGCGCGGCCGCCTCCAGGAACTCTGCCTGACGACCCAATCGGACAGGGTGGTGCTCGATCCCGAGAGCACTTTCGAAACCCATCCGCGGGACGCCTTCGTCGCCCAGCGTCTCCTCTCCTTCTGACCGGGACTCCTACAGCCCTCGATCACCCGGCACTCGACTTCGACCAGATCATCGGGCGTGGCGGTCTTCAGTCTCTCGAAGAGCGCTCTCTGGAAGTATCGGTCCGACGGGAACCGCCCCTTCGCAGGGCGGCGCTTGAGCGGATCCACCAGAAGCAGCAATAGGGCCCCGAAGTTCGCCGCGCGAAGCTGGCGCTGATACGCCCGATAGACCCGCAGCGCGAGCGCCCCGCGCACGTCGCTTTCCGGCCCCGTTCTTCCACTTGTCGATGCGGGGGGAGCTCGCGGGTTGAGCGGGGCGACCTCGAGCCGCATCGGGTGCGTTGCCGCCGGAGCGGGCGGTCCCAGCCCGGCCGTTATTCTCCCAGCTCAAGCGGCGCGGAATGCGCGTTAACGAGGTGCGTAGGCCGGGCTGGGCCTTCAAGGTCTAGCGGAGCGTTAGTCCCCCTGAAGGCAGAACCCGTCGAGATGAACCAGGCACCACTCCTCCCCATGCTCGTGCGGGAGAGTACTTGCCCAGCGCGTTCGCTCCGCTGCATTTTCCGGCAACAGCTTTTGCAGCTGAATCTCGGCCTTTGCGCTCCGAGCGGAAGGCAGCTCCCGCACACTGCATCTGGATACAACGCGTGCGAGCCATCGTCCCGGCCCGCGCGGTTCATACCGCTCGACGCGGACTGCGAATCCGTCTGTCCATCCGTCCCACGTCGCCACGGTGAACGGCAGCAGCATTCTCCCTCCCGGCTTGAGTGCCGAGAGCCAGCCGCTCAAAGGCTGCGTCACTCCAGCGGAGACAAAGATGACGTCAAATGCCGCGTCGTTTCCCGTCTCACTGGGTGAGAGGCTGACGTGGTTCATGTGGCACAGATTGCGCCGTGCCTGCTCCGCGAGACTTACGTCATGTTCGTACGCCACCACGCGGCCGGACGAGCCGACGAGCTCAGCGAGAATCGCGGTGTGATACCCCGCGCCACAGGAAACGTGCAGAACGCGCTCTCCTGGCGCTGGCGACACTGCGTCGATCCACTCCGCAAATTTGGACGGCACGCCATCGTGCAAGTTCCGACCGACATCCAGAGCGACCGGAATGTCCTCGTAGACGTGCTCCGGGTTTGCGTCCGGGCTCATCCTCCACGGCTCGTCCGGAACGCCCGGCACAAAGAGTTGCCATGGACCAGGCCCCAGGAATTTCTCTCGTGGCACGCGCGCAAAGGCCTCGACCACAGCAGTCGAGCGGAGCTTCGCGGTTTCCCTAAGGCGCTCGGCGTATCGGTGTCTGGCCAGATCGGCTGTCATTTCCCTTACCTCGCTCCCGCACGGAAGCTTGCCCGAGCCGAGCATCAACCTGGAAAAAGAAGGGGTCGGCGCTGCGTCCAGGAGAGCTCACCGGCAGCGAACACGTCCACCAGCCGAAGACCGGAGCCGTGCCGTACGACTGGGTGCGCCCGATCCTGCACGACCGTCACTCCTGCTTCCTTGCCGGAGAGAGGTCGAGATACCGGCGCTCGAACGTCGTTGCCCACTCCTTCGTGTCCGCGCGCACTTTGAATGCACTAATCAGGTCCTCCAGCGCGACCGAGCGCACCAGTGCATCGGGATCCTCACGCTCGGCGCGCAGCCCTCTCAGAGCCTTCGCCGCGCCCGCGTCGTCTCGGCAGGCGACTACCAGAACGTAACCGTGCGCGTAGTCCCCCATCGCGCGTCGCGAGCACGAATCCGAGGGCGCCGCGCTGACTTGGCGGGGAGTGCTAGCACGCGAGGGCTATTGCGAAGGAGACAGGCGACAGTGCGACAGCGGCGCCGTGGATCCCGCACGAACGGCCTCGGTACCGTCCCCGCCCATGACACGAACCCTGTCACTCGCTTCGGCGGTTGTGGTTTCGCTGTTCCAGATGGCTTGCGGCGGTGAGCCTGTCGAAGGAGACGCCATCGAGGCGTCCGACACGCTCGAGGAAGTCGAAGCCGAAGCGACGACGTGGGCGTGTTACAGCCCGAAGCCGGGACATCCGACGACCGCGGAGAAGACCGCCTGGATCGAGCAGGCGCGCGGTGCGGCTCAGGATGCGGAGGCGACCTATGGGGTTCCCGCCGCAGCGATCCTCGCGATGACCGCCGTCGAGGCGGGATACGGGTGGACCCGGACCGCTCTCGAAGCGAACAACCCGTTCGGCTGGAAGTGGACCAACTCCACGGCTGCCGGCGGGCGCGGCTACTACGTCCTGGGCTGCCAGCCCTCCTGGGACGCGAACAACAAGTACGTGCGCTTCTCCAGCGTGCGGGACGCGATCATGTTCGTGTCGTCAAAGCTCGCGTCCTCGAACAGCTCCTGGGCGAACTACAAACCCGTGACCGACCGCTACATGCAGGACCGCAGGAACGGCGTCGCGGTGACCACGGCGGTGAACCGCTGGATCGATGGGATCGCCGATGCCGGCTACAACTACGACCCGCCCACGTACAAGCCGAAGCTGAAGAAGTTCGCCAACAACTACCTGAGCCCGAGCACCACGTATTCGTCGACGTACAACCTGTACCAGTACTCGGCGAGCGTGGGCTCGGGGTCCGGAACGGGAGGCGGATCGGGTGGTGGAACCGTGTGGATCTCCATCGACTCCCCCATGCCCAACGAGTTCGTGTGGGGCACGGTACCGCTCCAGTCCTCGGTCGGCGGAGGCACGGTGACCTCGGTGAAGTACTTCACCCGCGCCGTGGGGGCGACGTCCTGGTACGCGTTCGCCACCGACAGCTCGGCCCCGTATGGCGTGGGCTGGGCCACCGACCCGTGGGTGCCGAATGGTGCCTACGAGATCAAGGCGGAAGCCTGGAACGGGAGCACGAAGGTCGCCACCGGCATCATCCGGGTGACCGTGGACAACGAGTAGCGTCCAGTCCGCTGTCGCGGGCAGAGAGCGCCGACCGAATGCACCGAGGCGACGAGCGGATCTTCACTCGTACGGCTTCATCGGCGCGGGCTGCAGGCCGGTGTCCGTGGCGGTGACGAAGATCCGGAAGGGCGTCGTCATCACGCGCCCGTGACCTCGACGATCGCCTCTCTCGTCGCATCGCCGAGCCGCTCGGCTTCCGCCACGGTCAGCGACAGCGGCGGCATCATCACCACCACGTTCCCCAGCGGTCGCAGGATGATCCCCCGCATGCGCAGGGCCATGCAGACTCGGTGACCCATCCGCTCGCCGTAGGCGTATTCCTCCTTCGTCGCCCGATCGCGGACCAACTCGATTCCGATCATCATCCCCCGCCGACGGACCTCACCGACGTGCGGCAGCCCGGCGATCACCGCCAACTTCGAGGCCAGCGCCTCCATCGCCGGCTTCATCCGCTCGAGGGTTCGCTCCTTCTCGAACAGCTCGAGGTTCGCCAGGGCCGCGGCGCAGGCCAACGGGTTCCCGGTGTACGTGTGCCCGTGGAAGAAGGTCTTCTTCTCCGCCACGGTGCCGAGGAACGCCGAGTAGATCTCCTCGGTGGTCAGGGTCGCCGCGAGAGGCAGATACCCGCCGGTGATCCCCTTGGCGACGCACATCAGGTCCGGGCGGACGTCCTCCTGCTCCACCGCGAACATCGTCCCGGTGCGGCCGAATCCGGTGGCGACCTCGTCGCAGATGAGCAGCACGTCGTAGCGCCTGCAAAGCTTCGCCAGCGCGGAGAGGAATCCCCGCGGCTGGGTGATCATCCCCGCTGCGCCCTGGATCATCGGCTCGATCACCAATGCGGCGAGCTCCTCGTGCTTCTCCGCGAAGAGCCGCTCGGCCGCTGCGAGGCACGCTTCGCCACAGTCACCCGGCCCGGCCCAGCGATAGCTGTACGGGGTGGGGATCCGCTCTACCTCGAAGAGCAGCGCGCGGAAGAGTTGGTGGAAGAGATCCATCCCGCCCACCGACACCGAGCCGATGGTGTCGCCGTGGTACGCCTCCTGGAGCGCGACGAACCGGCGCTTCCGCGGATGCCCGCGAAGCTGCCAATACTGGTACGCCATCTTCACCGCGATCTCGACCGAGGTGGATCCGGAGTCAGAATAGAAGACCTTCGTCAGGCCCGGCGGCGCGATGGAGACCAGCTTCGCCGCCAGCTCGATCGATGGCACCGACGCCAGTCCCAGCAAGGTGGAGTGTGCGACGCGATCGAGCTGCGCACGCACCGCGTCGTCGATCTCCTTCCGTCGGTGGCCGTGCACCGTCACCCACAGCGACGACACCCCGTCGAGGAAGCGATTCCCCAGATCGTCGATCAGCTCGTTGCCCTCGGCGCGCTCGATCACCAGCGGCGGGTCGTCCGGCCACGTCTGCATCTGGGTGAACGGGTGCCACACGTGGCGGCGGTCCAGCTCGAGGAGATCTTCGTGTCGTGTGCGGTTCATGGTCGTTGCCGGAGCGCTGCGATCGACTGCAGTGCGAGGTCGTGGGCGGGCGGACCGAGGGGCGTGATCCCGGCCTTCTCCAGCAGCGCCGTGTCCGCGGCGTACTCGGGGTTGCCGGTGGTGAGCAGCCTCTGGTCATCGCCCCACCCCTTCTGGGTCTCGCGTCTAAGAGGGGGAAACCTGCTTGTCAACCACCCGCCCAAGCCTGGTTTACGACTTCATCATCCTGTCCGCCCCCTTCCAGGAGCTACAGCAGGAAGCCCGGGAGCCCGGTCACGTAGAAGAAGTTCATGCACATCTCGTCGGCGGTCCCCTCGCCGTACCTGACCGCCCGCGGCCCCGGGTTGTCCCACGTGCAGGAGATCTCGATCTCGTCCTCGTTCTTCACGTCGAACGGGGTCTGGTACTCGTAGCTCTGCTGCCAGTGGAAGTCCCAGTCCGGCACGTCGACCAGGCATTCGTTCGTGGTGGCGTTGCGCACCGTGATCCGCCGCCCCAGCTCGTGCATGTGCGGCGTCACGCCGTAGACCTTCAACGACGGCAGCAGGAACGCTGGGACGATCTGCGACAGCGAGAATGTCCCCGACGCGGTGTAACCCGTCGAGCTCGGGGGGATGTTGAAGTTGCTGATCGTGATCGGGAACACCAGCGCCGGGTCGCGGACGGGCGACGTCGCGTACTGGAGCCGCACCTGGGTGTGGTCCTGCTGAGGCGCGCCGCCGGCCAGGTTGTAGTGGACCTGCATGACCAGCACGTGGCCTGAGCGGATCCGGACGCCGGTGTTCTCCGGGTAGCGCGTGGCCGTGGAACCGGGCACCCATCCCCCGACCATCCGGAGGTTCAGGCTCTGCGTTCCGGGTCCGCCGTAGCAGGTCCACCCCAGGCCCGGCTCGGAGGCATCGAGCGCGCGCGCCTCTCCTTCCGGCAGCGCGAACAGGATGACGTGGTGGACCTGTTTCGGCGTCCCCGGGACCACGTCGAACCCGATGATGTCCTTCTGCGCCGAGAGCGCCGGGGGCACCACGAAGCAGCGGTAGTCATCGGAGACGTCGCGGTTCGGCACGTAGGGCGCTTCGGGGGAGACCGTCGCGTCGACCCACTCCAATCCGAGACGCGTCATCGAGGGCGGCGGCGCATCGGCCCGGTCGCCTTCGCGCGCGCCCCTCTCCGACCACTGCACGATCGTCTGGATGTGCGCGTCGCTCAGCCGCCGGGAGTGCTTGAGCGGTCTGCATGCGTCGTCGGGCTTCCAGGGCGGCATCCGCCGCATCGCCACCGCATCCGCCATCGCCAGGTGCATCGCCGACGCGCTCTCGTACGAGTCCAGCGAGAACGGCGCAATCCCTCCGGGAAGGTGGCAGCCCTGGCAATTCTCCTCAACGATGGGCAGCACGTCGCGGTACCAGGAGGGCCCGGAGTCGACCTCGACGTTCACGTACGGACCTGTGTCGGCAGGGGCATTTTCGCCCTTTGGGACTCCACAAGCGCCCAGCGCGAGCGCGACGACGACCATCGGGATGGCGTGACGCATGCCGTGTTGTTGTTCATGCGAACACACAGGGGCAATCCTGCCCGCTGGTTCACTTCCCGGACTTCCGGCGGATTGCCACGTCAGCCAGGGAGATGGGCCAGCTCAGCCCACGATGACCTTGCGCACGCCGCGCGCGGTGAGCAGCACGGGGAGGCGCTCGCGTTGGTCACCCTGGAGCACGATCGCGTCGTCCTCCACGCGACCGCCGCACCCGAGCGACTGCTTCAGCGCCTTGAGCCAGCGCTCGAGCTCCTCCGGCGGCAGCCCGAGCTGCTCGATGCGGGTGACCTCTTTACCGCCGTGCCCCTTGCGCTCGTAGCGCACCACCGCCTTCGCAGGGCCACGGGACTCCCGCTCTGGTGCGCCCGCAGGAACGGAGGACTCCGCGGGTCCAGCGGGGAGGTCCTCCCGCTTCCCGACCAGCGCCGCGAACGGGTTGTTGAACGGCCCCGGCGGAGGCGCGGGGAGGTCCTTCTTGCGGCTCATCTCAATGGTTGTGGCCGGCGTGCTCGTCGGCGACGAACGCCGCGGCCGGAAGCGCATTGAAGGCGGGAGAGGTCGCCTCCGCGCCGGTGAGCGCCATCGTGTACAGGAAGGTCGGTCCGGGGAAGCCTTCGCGGCCATTCACCACCACGAGCGGCGTGCCCTGGAGGTTGTACTTCATGGCGTAATCGACGTCCTCCTTCAGCTTCGCCGCCGTATCCGGGCTGGCGATGCAGGCCTCCAGCTCCGGACGCTTCATCGAGCCTGCCGAGGCGAGCTCCAGGACCTTCTCCTTCGTCAGCGAGGAGAACGCGCCGAAGAGCGAGTTGCGGAGCTCCCAGTAGTCCTTCGTCGGCTCGAGGCAGATCATCGCCTTCGCCGCGGTGCAGCGCACGCCCTGCCCGTCGCTCATCTGCACGTGCGAGTTGCACTCCGAGTCGAGCGGGAAGTTCCGCGCCTCGAGGGAGAAGCTCCCCTCCGGGGCCGCGCGCTTGAGCTCGTTCATGGTGTCGTTGAGGTTCTTGCAGTGGCCACAGCGGATGTCGACCCACTCGACCATCTTCATCTTCGCGTCCGCCGGGCCGTAGAGCCGACGCGGCGCGGGCGCGGTCCCCGAGGGCGCCTTGTTCTCGCGGTAGAGGGTCATCCAGTTGCTCAGGCGCTGCTTCTCCGGCGGCGGGAGCGTTTCGATGAACTGCACCGCCGCGCGGTCTCCGTCGGTGAGCGGGCGCTGCGACAGCCCGGCGGCGGGCACCGT
>JBAWAM010000776.1:0-2826 GCA_049589315.1 Myxococcaceae bacterium | reverse complement strand
ACGCCACTGCCCGCGCCACGCCCGACGGTCGGAGCGAATGTCGGATCTCTTCGCAATCGTGGCTCCGGGGGAACCACGATTGCGAAGAGAAACGGCGGACGGGCGGTGCGGGCGGATTGCGGCGGCGCAGTATGGGGTGCTTTCGCTCGAACAGGCGGAGGGTGCGGGACTGACGAGGGGTACGCGACGGAAGCGCGTGTCAGACGGGGAGTGGGTGCGGGTGCTGCCGGGTGTTTTCCGTCTGGGTGGTGCGCCGGAGTCATGGCACCAGAAGCTTTTGTCGGTGCTGCTGTGGGCAGGACCGGACGCAGCGGTGTCACATCGCAGTGCTGCGGCGCTGTGGGGGCTGGACGGCTTCTACCCGGTCGATTGGCAGTTCAGCGTGTCGGGCACTCCGAACAAGCCGGAAGGCGCAGACTGGTTCACGCTCCACTGTGGCCGCGAGCTAGGCAGATGGGACGTGTGCGTCAAGAAGCGCATTCGCGTGACGCGGCCGGAACGGACGCTGCTGGATCTCTCGGAGCTGTTGAAGCCGGATGATCTCGAGGCGGCGGTCGACTGCGCGATCCGGAAGAAGCTCACGACCCCGCATCTGCTGAAGGTCTGCTTGAAGCGGCTCGCTGCCCAGGGCCGCAGAACGGGCACTTTCCGGGAGGTGCTGGAACGGAGGGGCCCGACCCTGCTACCCACGGACAGTCAACTCGAGGTGCGCTTTCTCAAGTTCTTCCACGAGCGCGGGCTTCCGCTCCCTGAGCCGGGCCTCAAGCTGTTCCTCGGAGAGCGACGACTCGACTTCGCCTGGCCCGACAAGATGGTCGGCGTGGAAATCGAGTCTCACGAGCGCCACTCCACCCGGCTCGAGTGGTCGAATGACATCACGCGCTTGAACGAGATCGTCGCGGAGGGGTGGCGCATTCTTCGCTTCACGGCCGTCTCGCTGGATGAGCCCGAGGTCACGCTCGCGACGCTCAAACGGGCGCTCAGGATCGACTGATCGCACTCGCGCTGCGGGTCCGGCACGCATGGGCCGTATGCGGTCATCGCGGGGCCCGGCTCACCACGAGGGCTACTGCTCCGGGACGGGATGCGCCTGCTGCAACTCGTCGGGCACCCGGTTCGCTTCGGCGATCTGCTTGTAGACGGCGGCGATGGGCCGCGGGGTGCGGGGCTTCGTCGACTGGGTTTCGTCCACCGCGAACATGCCGAAGCGCATGCTCATGCCGTGGTTCCACTCGTAGTTGTCCACGAGGGTCCACCAGAAGTAGCCGCGCACGTCGGCGCCGTCGCGGATCGCCCGCTGCAGCCACGTCACGTGCGGCACGAGGTAGTCGAGTCCGCCGCCCTCGCTTGGCACCTCCCAGGTCCCGTTCTCGGTCACGTAGATGGGCAGCCCGTACGACTTCGCCTCGATCGCCATCTCGTAGAGGCCTCGCGGGTAGTTCTCCCACGGCGAGACGTCGAGGGGGTTGAAGTTGGTCAGCGGCGAGAGTTCGGGGAAGGAGGCGGTCTCCGTCCCCTGCACGGTGACGCGCGTGTAGTAGTTGATCCCGAGCCAGTCCATGCGCTTGGCGAGGTCTTCACGGTTCACCGTCTTCCGATCGAGGTTCGCGTCGAAGTCGCCTCTCACCACTGCGTTCAGGAACGCGGAATTCCACAGGTAGAACACGTTCCTCGCCGCGATCTGGTCGACCTTGTTCTCCGCATCCTTCGGTCGCACCGGGACCATGGCGTAGACGATTCCCACCTCCGCGGCCTTCCCGTTCCCATCGGCGTCGCCTCCGTCGTTCGCGTGGACCGCGTCGTACATGCGCGCGTGGGCCTCGATCAGCGCCTGCATCACCGTCTTCGCCGCCGCGAACTCGAACATGCGACCGGGCGGGTTCGTACGATCCTCCGACGGGAAGATGTAGCCGGGCAGCACGATCGCCATCGGCTCGTTCAGCGTGCCCCAGAGATCGACCTCGGCCCCGAACTCTTTCGCCACGAAACCGGCGTACTTCGCGATCTCCCGGACGGTGCCCTCGCGGTCGACCCAACCCTTCCGCTCGCACGCGGCGAGGTCCTGGTGGCACCCGACCGCGTCGTGGATCCACGCCGGCAAGGTGTAGTGGTTCAGCGTCACCAGCGGCGTGAGGCCCTGCTTCCTCAGCTCGGCGAACTGCAGGTGGTAGTGCTCGATCGCGCTCGCGTTGGCGACCTGCTTCAGCGCCTCGTGGCCCTCGATTCCCACTGTCGAGGTCGGGAAGATGCGGCTCCACTCGATGCTGAGCCGAAGCGCGTTGTTCGACAGCTCGGCCTTTGCGCGCGCGTAGTCCTCCTCGTACAGCTCCCAGTGCCCGGGGCCGATCGACACGGGCTGTCCGGACAGGTGCGTGTTCGCGTCCTCCTGCAGCGCCGGCGTGCTGACCCACGCGTACCAGTCGGAGTTCCGGTCCTCGCACTGCTCGGGCGGAAGCGTCGGACACCCCATGTCGACCTGGAAGCCGGCGATGGCGGTGCCCCACTTGAAGTCCTTGGGGAACGCGTCAGGCGGCGGGCTCTCTCCCGGGCAGGCGGACAGGGCGATGGCACAGGCGAACAGCGGCGAACGGGCGAGGTGCGAGAGGGCCATGGTCGCACCGGAGTATACAGCCGACCGGCTGGTCGCCCGATCGCGTTGCGCTGCGCCGGGACGGGATGACGCTTTCGGTCTGCTGGGCGGGTTGCCCTCGATGTGCTCGAGACGAGTCCGCAGATCGGCCGGCCGATCGAAGGAGGCATGCGCGAGCTCGTGATCGGGAGCGGCGCGACTGGAAACGTCGAGCTCGACACGGTGTTCGTGCTCGC
>JBAWAM010000775.1:0-4707 GCA_049589315.1 Myxococcaceae bacterium | reverse complement strand
CACAGAGTGTGCGCACACGCCCACGCAACCCTCGAGGTCAGCGCGACCTTCGCCGCAGCGCCAGCGCGAGCATCAGCACCCATCCCGGCAAGGCCACCGCACCGGTCGCGCCACAGCCGCACCCGCTCGCCTTGCCGTCGTTCGGGGAACCCTCGCCCGTCCCGGGCTGCGTCGTGCCCGCGTCGCTCCCCGTGCCCGGGTTCGTGCCTGCGTCGGCAGGCGGGGGAGGCGGCTCGTTGCCCTCAGCGATCGGAACCAGCGCCCACGCAGACGCGCCGTGGACATCGATGACCTCGAGCTTCACCACCTTCAGCGTTACATCCGCGACCGACGACTCAGCCGTGGCGACGTCCGACGGGCCGACATCCCAGGTGCCGTCGTAGTCGACGTCCCAGCGGTAGCGGAGCGCGTCGTGCTCGGGATCACTGCTCCCGCTCGCGTCCAGGGCCAGTGTGCCATCCGAGGAGCGGGTAGCCGTTCCCATCGCGACTGGCGCCTGGTTCTGCCCGGGGAGCGACCCTGCGAAGTGCGCGCGATAGGCGCGGACCTTCCCGTGGCCCCACTGGTCGTTGGGGAGCGTGCCCATCTGCGCTTCGGTGTGGGCGTACTGGAACATCTTGTCCCGAAGCTGCAACGGCGTCTGGCCCGGGTCGGCCCCCAGCAGGGCCGTCGCGACGCCGGTGACCATGGGCGAGGCATTCGAGGTGCCGCCGCCCACGAACATGTCTCCGAACTTCCCGACGGCGTAGCCGCTGAGGGCGGTGACGTGGTCCTCGGGCGCGATGATGTCCACCGAGTCCAGCCCGTCGATCCGCGGCCCCTGACCGGAGTGGGTGGCCAGTCCGCCCGACACATTGCCTGGGAGCGGCGGGACGAAGTCGAGGAACGAGGTGCCCACGGACAGCGTCTTGTCACCAGTGCCCGGGGTGCCGTAGGTGCCGAGGTCTGTGCCGCCCGTCGACTCGGGCCAATACACGCCGCGCTCCCACGAGGTGAAGCTGTCGGTCACGTACCCGTGCAGCGCCACCGGTCCCCCGCTGTTGGTCACCTCGAAGGTCGCCGTCTGTCCGGGGATCGTCGCGCCCTGCTGCTCCGCGGAGATGGCGAAGAGCAGCATCTTCGTTCCGCGCGTCGAGGTGTCGGTGTACCACTGGATGAACGAGGTCCCTGCCTGGGCCTGTCCCTGGAACCCGCTCAACTCCACGGTCTCACCGTTGAGCGTCAGCGAGAACGACAGGGGGCCGGTCGCCTGACGCCACAGGAAATTGCCCAGCACGTACTCCGCCCGGCCGCCGGGGATGACCAGCGGGATGGATTCGGTGCCGGTGGCGTGCGTCATCACCCGGTGCTTGAGCGACGTGCCCAGGTTTCCGGCTGCGCCGATCTGCAGCACGCCTTCGTCGGTGGCCGCGTCGCAGGCGACCTCGTGGTTGGAGGAGCCATCGAGGAACTCCATGTACCAGGTGGCCATCTCCCACAGGACGATCTGGGCGCCCTCTGCCTTTGCCCACGCGAGCCCGGAGATGAGGTCCTCGCTCCGGTTCGAAACGAGCAGCAGCTCTGCGTCGGGCGCCATCCCGGCGTAGCGCGTGTACAGCGGGTCTCCGCCGGCGATCGTGCCCAACACCATGGTGCCGTGCATCTCGTCGTCCTGGATCGGCCAGGTGATCTTCGACAGGTTGTTGCCGCGCCGGAACGTCTGCGGGTTGCCGCGCAGGGTGACCGGCGAGAGCGCTGCCTTCACCTTGTGCGTCTTCAGCGCCACCACGCGCTCGTTCGGCTCGAGCACGCCGTCGCCGTCGACGTCATCGGCCACGAAGAGCTGCTCCCCGAAGGTCGGCTTCGCGTCACCATACGGAGCGTTCGGCCCCTGGTTGCGCCGGCGGTCGCGGTTCTCGTCCTGGTAGAGCCAGTCGACCCCGGGGACGAAGGCGCCGTCATCGTTGAACGGCTCGGGGGACGTGTAGAACGAGTGCACGGCCGCCTTGATCACGCCGAGCTTCTCGTCGGCATCCGGCTGCTTGTTGCGGTTGAAGTCCACCGCATCCACCATCGGGTCGAACGCGCCGTTGAAGTTCGTGTCGATCCACTCGAACGCGCCCCCATCCGCGCGGAAGAGGAACGGGTGGAATGGATCGAAGCCCGAGTCCATGTCCGCCACCACCACGCCCTCGCCGCGTCCACCGCCGGGGTGGAGCGCGGTCCGGAGCGCGGTGATCTCCACGTCGCGGGCGGTGTTGTTCTGCGGCGGCGGGGCTGGCCGATGAATCCGGTAGCCCAGGGTAGGCGACGCGCGGACGAGGCCGGGCAGTGTGGAGAGCGGAATCAGCGCGTCCCACGCGCACCACGCCTCCACCACTGGACCGACCGCGGCGATGATCCCGGTGTCGAGCCGCACCACCTCGCAGCCCACCTCGTCGAGCGCGGCCACCTGGCCGGGGCCAACGTCGGTCTTGAACCGGGCGGTCATCTTCAGCCCGTCCGGCCTGACGCTGGTCCCGAGCAGCGGATGCACGCCCCCTTCGGGCTGCACGTCCCTCCGGCCCGTCCGGTACGCCAGCAGCACCCGGGCGTCCAGCGTGGGCGGAAGGCCTGCGTCCAGCAGCTTCTCGGCGGCAGGGATCTCAGAGGGGAGGATCGCGCGAGGCGGCTCCGCAAGGGCTGGAGCGCCTACCAACGCGAGAGACAGGAATGCGGCCCGGAGCGAACCGCGGCGGCTACGTTTCTGGCAGGGGGACGAGTTCACGGTGCCGGCTTCCGCAAAGGCCGTGCCAGCACCTGAACTTCGGGCCGCCTACTCTGTAGCCAACCGGAGGATGACGGTTTCTCGTGGCGGAGCGACCTGGGTGCCAGCTCGCTCCTGCCAGAGAAATGTCACTTTTCTACACCCAGTCTTCGCGGATCCGGCGGTGGGCGAACTTGTCGGGAGTCGGCTTCTCCGACTCGTGGGCGAGCAGCGGGCACTTCCCGCACGTCCAGCTCCGCCAATTCTTCTTCACCGCAAGATCCAGGCAGCTGTCATACGACCGGCAGAACACGTTTCGAGTCTCGTTCTGCGGCTGGCCCCGATCGTTGACGTCGGATTCACTCGGGCAAGGTAGCATGCTCACGATTCCACCTTTCAGATTTGCCTGATGCGGGCTCGTCAACGCTCCACGCTTGGAGTTGATTCCGATCACGGATTCCTTCTTTCCCGGGACGGCACTACGCAGGTCGTTTTTCATAGCGTTTTCCTTCCTTGCGAATTGCTTTCGTCCCCCCGAAAAGCAGGCGAGTAAGCTCGCCTTACAAACTGTCTTCCGGCCTACAGCGAGCCCGCTCGCTAATGCACCCTGCGAGCCAGCGAGGTGCGCGTAGATAACCAGAGCGCCCACACCCGTGAACCAGGCTGGCACCCTCGGGCAACGCGCACGTCGCTCACGCAACGAGCCGAGTTTGGCTCGACGTCGACTCCCGAACTCCGGCTCGCCGCGAAATCACAGGACATGACCACGCTCCGACGGGTGCAACCGACCGGGCGCTTTTACCGGCGCCTCCCGTTTTCGTCACGCCGAGGGCATCTGACGCACTTCACGGGTCCATCCGTCAGACTTCTATGTGAGCGTCCGTCGTGTAAAGGCGCTCGATGTCGGAAGGAGCAGACATGACGCACGCAATTCGAGTTCATGCGCACGGTGGTCCCGAGGTCCTCCACTGGGAGGAGGTGTCGCTCCCACCGCCTGGAACCGGTGAGGTCCGCGTCCGTCACACCGCCATCGGGCTGAACTTCATCGACGTGTACCTGCGCACGGGCCTGTATGCGTCCACGCTTCCGATGACCCCCGGCCAGGAGGCGGCGGGGATGGTTGAGGAGGTCGGAGCCGGGGTGACGCAGCTTCGTCCGGGAGACCGGGTCGCCTACGCGGGGCTAACGGGCGCGTACGCAGAGGCGCGCAATGCGCCGGCGGCGAGGTTGGTGAAGCTGCCGGACGACATCCCCGACGAGGTCGCCGCCGCGATGATGCTGAAGGGCATGACGGCGGAGTATCTGCTTCGACGCACCCGACCGATCGAGCGCGGAGACACCCTCGTCTTCCACGCGGCCGCGGGAGGGGTGGGGCTGATCGCCTCGCAGTGGGCGAACGCGCTCGGGGCCCAGGTGATCGGCGTGGTCGGCTCGCGGCACAAGGCGGAGCTGGCGCTCGCCCACGGATGTCGACACGTGGTGGTGACGCCGGAAGAGGACCTGGTGAAGCGCGTGCGCGAGCTCACCTCCGGGCGCGGGGTTCCGGTGGTCTACGACTCGGTGGGGAAGGACACCTTCATGCAGTCGCTGGATTGTCTCTCGCCGCGCGGGATGATGGTGCTGTTTGGACAGTCCTCCGGGAAGGTTCCACCGTTCGATCCCGGCGTGCTTGCGCAGAAGGGCAGCCTGTATCTGACCCGGCCCAGTCTCGCGGCGTACACCGCGACGCGCGAGGAGCTCGAGGAGAGCGCGAATGCGCTGTTCGACGTGGTGAGGAAAGGCCTGGTCCGCATCGACATCCGCCAGCGATATCCGCTGCGCGAGGTGGCGCGCGCGCACGCCGATCTGGAGGCGCGACGGACCACCGGCTCGACCTTGCTCACCGTATGATTGCAATCCGGATGCGGATTCCGGGCGATTCTCCTCACGCCAGACCGTTTCGGCCCACACGGCATTGATGTTTGATCGGGGTGTCTATGAAG
>JBAWAM010000774.1:0-3247 GCA_049589315.1 Myxococcaceae bacterium | reverse complement strand
GCCGGTGCGCGTGTCGCTGTCCGAAGCGGGCCCGGAGGCCGTACGGTTCGCTGTCCACAACGAGGGACCCGCCATCCCAGCCGAGACCTTGCCCCTCCTCTTCGATCCGTTCCGCCGAGGCGCCCAGACGGGGAGCGGGAGGGGCTCGCGCGGGCTGGGACTGGGGCTCTACATCGCCCACCAGATCGTCACCGCCCACGGCGGCAAGCTCGAGGTCCAGTCCTCGCCCGAGGAGGGGACGACCTTCACCGCCACGCTCCCGAGACATTCGACGAGCCTCCCGGCCGCGCAGTGACGTATAGGGCGGGGCATGCCCCCCGTTCGCGTCGGCATCGACTTCGGAACCTCGAACAGCGCCGCCGCCGTCCCGGGCCGGACCCAGGGAGCGTCCGCCCGCGTGCTGCGCATCGACCCCGCGGGAGAGGACGCGCGGCTCTTCCGGTCGGTGCTGTTCTTCCCCGAGCACGAACGCGACATGTTCGCGGGCGGAGAGGCGATCCGGCGCTACCTCGCGGAGGGGGAGGGCCGGTTCATCCAGTCGGTGAAGAGCTTCCTCAGCTCTCCCAGCTTCCACGCCACCGAGATCCGGGGCCGGAGCTACAAGCTGGAGGCGCTCGTCGCGGTGCTGCTTCGACAGCTTCGTGAGCGCATCGAAGAGCAGGAAGGCGGCCCGATCGAGGCAGCGGTCTTCGGTCGTCCGGCGGTGTTCTCCGAGGACCCCGAACGCGACCGCCTCGCCGAGGATCGTCTCGCCCGTGCGGCGGAGCTGGCGGGGTTTCCTACGCCGACCTTCATGATCGAGCCCATCGCCGCGGCGCTCGGGTACGAGGCGCAGCTCGACCGCGACGAGCTGGTGCTGGTGGGAGATTTCGGCGCCGGCACCAGCGACTTCACCCTGATGCGGCTCGGGCCGTCCCGTCGGGAGGCGAGGGACCGACGCGAGGACGTGGTCGCGTCCGGCGGCGTGTACATCGGCGGCGACAACTTCGACGCGGCGATCGTCGAGCACCGGCTGCTGCAGTGGTTCGGGCAGGGCGCGACCTACCTCGCCCTGAACAAGCGCCTCGAGCTGCCCGCGTGGATCACCCGCCGCCTGCTGGCGTGGCACGAGCTGACCCTCCTGCGCGAGCGGAGCATGCTGGAGTTCCTGCGGAAGGCGAAGGAGGACTCCGACCGTCCCCAGGCGATCGAGAACCTGCTGGCGATCGTCGAGGAGAACCTCGCCTTCCACCTCTACCGCTCGGTGGAGAAGGCCAAGCGGGAGCTCGGCGAAGCGGACGAGGCGGAGATCGTGTTCCGCGAGGCGGGCATCGAGATCGAGGAGAAGGTCACCCGCGCCGAGTTCGAGTCCTGGACCACGCCGCTGCGAGACGCTCTGGAGCGGACGATGAACCAGGTCCTCGAGCGCGCCGGAGGCCTGGCCCCGGACGCGGTGTTCCTCACCGGCGGCACCTCGCGCATCCCGTCCATCCGTGCCCTGTTCGCCCGGCGCTTCGGCGAGGAGCGCCTGCGGTCGGGGGACGCGTTCACCTCGGTCGTCGCCGGGCTCGGGCGTGCCGCCGCCTCGAAATGAGGCGAGGACTCGCGTACAAGGGCAGGGTGCGAGCGTGGCGTCGAGCGGTGACAGTGTCCCTGTCGGTCCTCGTGATCGCAGCGGGTGCGACCGCGGCGTACATGGGCTGGCGACGGCACGAGTCCAACTGCACCCGGGCCATCGACGGGCGTCGGTTCTCCGAAGCGGTCGAGGCCTGTACCCGGGCGTTCGAGCGCGGTCGGGACGGGCGCTTCGCCGCCTCGGTGGCGATGGCCCAGCTGGGCCTCGGGCGGAGGGACGAGGCATGGACGTGGGCCAACCTCCCGGAGTCACGCGAGGAGGTCCGGGCCCGCCGGGTCCGCGGCGTGGTCGCGAAGCTGCGCGGCGAGGTGGAGCAGGCCCGCGACGAGCTGCAGGAGGCCCTGAAGCTCGCCCTCGAGCGCGGTGAGGCAGGGGAGGCGGCGCGGGCGTCCCATGCCCTCGCAGGCATTCAGTGGGAGGAGGGCCAGTACTCCGCCGCGTGGGACACGCTCGAGGTGAGTGAACGGGAGGCACGGCGGGCCGGGGATGGCCCCGCGCTCGCGCTCGCCGAGCTCGCCCGAGGCGACGTCCTCCGCCGGCTGGGCGACGGCCAGCGAGCCGACGACTTCTATCGGCAGGCCGTCGAGGCGACCGCAGCGTGGCCCGGGGATCAGGCCTATGCGCTGCTGAAGATCGGGTTCCTCCAACGGGACCGGGGCGCGTTGGGCCTGGCCCGGACCCACCTCGAACAGGCGCTCGCGCTCGCCCAGTCCACGGGGAACCAGGGGCTGGTGGTTGTCGTCCGGATCAACCTCGCAGAGGTGCTGGCGCTCGCAGGAGACTTCGCGGCCTCCGAGCGACACCTTTCGTCCCTCGACGATGACGCGCGATCGAGTTGGGACGTCCCTCTGACGCGCGCGCGAATTGCGCTCGGGCGAGGGGATGCCGAGGGCGCGCTCCGGCTGCTCGAGGAGGTGGAGAAGACAGAGCTGCCGATCGACATGCGGTGGGAGGTGGCCACCGTTCGGGGCCATGCGTCCCTGCAGGCCGGTCGGCCCGACGCGGCGGTCGCAGCGTGGACCGCGGCCATCGAAACCGTGGAGGCGCTCACCGCCGCCGAACCCGAGCACCAGGGTTGGGTGGTGGCGCAGCGGCGCAGACCCTTCGACGCCCTCTTCGCCCTTCACGCGTCGCGCGGCGAGCACGCGCAGGCGTGGTCGGTGATCGCCCGCTATTCGCTGGCCGAGGCGCTCTCCTTCACCGGAGAAGAGACGGGCGACCCGCGTCGGATGATCGCGGCGGCGCAGGCCCTGAAGGCCGAGTGGCCGCTGTACCAGGGGACCGTCGAAGAGGAGGCGTCGAGCGCGGCGCTGGACGGGCGGGACCTCCTGGTCCTGCACGAGGCGGAGCGGCGACTGTGGGTGGGCTCGCGACCAGCGGGAGAGGTCCGGTTCGTCGACGCCGGTCCGCTCTCGGCGTTCGAGGACCTCCTGCACCGCTACCTGGGGAACCCGGACGATCGCGAGGCCGCAGAGGCGCTCGGCGAGGCGCTGTGGCGCGCGGCAGAGCCCGACCGCTCCACGGCTCCACTCTATGTCCGTGCCACCGGCCGGATGCGTCGACTCGCCGTCGCTGCGCTTCGACACGACGGCCGGTATTGGTTCGAGCACCGCCCGATCGCCTGGCTTCCAT
>JBAWAM010000773.1:0-7309 GCA_049589315.1 Myxococcaceae bacterium | reverse complement strand
GGCTGAGACGGCTCCAGGCGAACGGCGAGTTGGAACGGCCCGATGTTCGCGGAGGCGCTGTCCACCCACAGCGCATAGGCCCCCGGCGCCATACTCGCGAGCCGCTGGTAGACCGGCATCCCCGCGCCAGCGCCCAGGCTGCAGGAGATCTCGTCGTTGCTGGAGCTGCTCGCGCAGGCAGACAGCGGACGCAGGTACACCACGGGCTGGAGACCCGGCGAGGTCCCGGTCGGCGTGAGCTCGACCACCACGTCCTGCACCTGGTTGAGCTGGAAGGTATAGACGACGTCATATCCGCCGATGCCCGTGGCGGATGACGAGCACGACGGCGAGCCATCGAGGAGGTCCTGAGAGTTGTAGGCGCCGGTCGTGTTGCCGGTGACAGCGGCCACGCCGCCCACGAAGGTCAACGGCTCGGCACCGGCGCACTCGTCATGCGCGGGCACCGGAAGCGGCGTGGTCGTCCTGACGGTGAGCGTGAAGCGCCCCGCGGATTCCGACGCCCCGTCCACCCAGATGAAGTACTCGCCCGCGGGCAGATTGCGGTGGCTCACCCTCACGGTGCGGGGGTTGAAGGTGCTGACGGTCTCGCAGCTCAGCTCGTCCGCGCTGGCGCTGCTGGCACAGGCACCCGCCCTGCGAAGGTAGACCGCCGGAAGCAGCATCGAGCTGCCCTCGGGGCTCACGGTGATGAGCGCGTCCTGGGGGCTTTCCAGCACCATCCGGTAGACCACGTCTCGACCGTTTCGGCGCGCGGAGGTGCTGCAGCTCGGGCTCGCGTCGCCGGAAAGGTTGTTGTTGCTGGCCAGGGTGGTGTTGCCGTGTTCGGTCGCCACGCCCGACGCATCGAAGGTCAGGGTCTTCGCCGTCCCGCAGGCGTCGTTGGGAGGAACCACCGTGGGATCCTCCAGGGTGACCGTCACGTTGATCGGTCCGGGAGTGGCCCCGTAGCTCTCGATGAAGAGGTACACGTCCCCGCTGCGATTCATGATCCGCAAGGTCTCACTTCCGCCGGTGTCAGTGTCGCCGCAGTAGGTGGAGAGCTCGGGGACGCCACAGTTGGCCGCGCCGAAGCGGGCGTAGAGGACGGGGTTGGCATCGCTGCCCGACGCCCGAACGGCGGTTACCACGACGTCGTGCGACGTCGGGAGGTTCAGCCGGTACACCATCTCCGCGCCCCGGGCGTTCGGGTTGCAGGTGCCGTCCAGGTCATCGTGGGCAAGCCGGGTGTCGGCGGTGAACGTCAGCGTATTGGAGCCCGGGGCGAATGTGAGGGACTCCGCGGTGGCGCAGGTGTCGGGGATCGTCTTGCAGCTCCCGTTGGGGCAGTAGGCGCCAGCGCCGCACTCGTTGCCGCCGACGGAGCAGGCCCGGCAGGCGGTGGCGTCGCAGATGGGCGTGGGGTTCTGGCAATCCGCGCCGGAGCGGCACTGGAGGCAGGTCGAACTCTGGCAGAACGGCGCCGCCGTCGAGCAATCCGCGTCGTTCACACATCCCACGCAGTTGTTGGTGCTGAGGTCGCAGACCGAAGGCGCGTTGCACTGCCCGGTGTCGACGCACTGGACGCAGCGCTGCGTGGCGGGATTACAGACCGGCGTGGCGCCGCCGCAGTGGGCGTCGTTGAGACACGCGACGCATCTTCCGCCGGGCGCGCTCGCATCGCAGAGGGGCGTCGCGCCGGAGCAGCCCTGGGTCGGGGTGCAGGTGACGCACTGGTTGTTTCCATCACACAGAGGACGCGCAGAATCGGCGCAGTCGTTCGCACCGAGGCACTCCACGCACATGTTGGTCGCGCCGTCGCAGATGGGCGCGGCGCTCCCGCATTGACCGGGCTGTCCGGTGCACTGCACGCAACGTCCTCCGGGAACGGAGGTGTCGCAGATCGGCGTGCTTCCGCCGCATCCGCTGGAGGCGGTGCACACCACGCACGAGTTCACGGTCGGGTCGCACACCGGCGCGGTGGACGGGCACTGCGCGCTGTCGAGACAACCGACGCAGGTTCCACTGGAGGGATTGCACACCGGCGCGGTGGGATCGGAGGTGCACTGTGAGGAATCGACGCAGCCCACGCAGAGTCCCCCCGACACGGAGGTGTCACAGATCGGCGCGAGACCGGAGCAACCCTCCTCCGCAGTGCAGCGGACGCACTCCCGCGTTTGCTCGTCGCAGATCGGGGTTGCCCCACTGCACGACGCGCACTCGTCGATCCCGCCGTCCTGGGTGCCCGCGTCCGCCTGACCCTCCTCGTTCGTCCCCGCGTCGGCGGTGGCCCCGCCCTCTCCGTCAGGCTCCGCGATGCAGCGCCCGGTCTGAGGATCGCAGGCTTCGCCGGCCGCACAGGTAACGTCACGACACAGCTCGGTACTGGGCGGGGTGTTACCACCACAGGCAGTGAGGAGCGCCGCGACGATCGCCGCGGCGAGTGAAATGGATGGACTCGCCGGGACCAACCGATGAGGGCGATCTGGACGGCGATGCTCAGGGCAGACGAATGGGTTCATGGTGCGAGTGCGGCTCCGGGTGGCTTGCGTTCCGTATTGCGCCGAGCTCCCCGAATCCGTTTTCTCGCGTGTGATTTTTTTCCTCGAGGGCGTGGCAGAACGGCATCGGCTCGCGCCCGCGGTCCTGCGAGGTTGTGTCGCGGCGAAGGAGCCTTTAGTTTCGCCGCGTGCTCCCGGTCTCCTTCTCGTCCCAGGTCCGAAAGGCGGCCCAACTCGTGGACTCGTGCCAATCCCGAGGCGGGACGATCATTCGCTACGACTGGGTGTTGTCCGCACTCGTCCTGTCCGTGCGCATGCCCAGGTACTGCTGGGTCGCGCCTGGGCGCAGCCGCATCGCGGCGGGCCTGCCGTGGGCGGGCCTGACGTTCGTTCTGGGGTGGTGGTCCATCACTGGGCTCTTCTGGAACCTCGCCACTCTGCTCCACAACCTACGTGGCGGTACCGACGTGACGGCACTGTTCATGCCGACCGCGTCTCCCGAAGAGCAACAGGCAGCATTGGCCAGACTGGAGCGCGAACAGAAGTCCCACCAGCTTGTGTTCGCCGCCGCAGTGCTCCTCATTCTGGCGGCGTCAATCGCAGCGGTCTGGCCTGTGATGAGGAAGGCCGGCTGGTTCTGAAGCCGTGACTCCCGGCGCGCAGCGCCACCCGCCCCTGATCGACGAGGGTCTGGCGTACGTCGCCTGCTCCTCGGTGAGCTTGCGCTCCTCCGCGGGTGACAAGGTGGTGCCGGCTTCGATCTTGAGCGCCCTGGACGTGCCGGAGGTGAGATCCATCGCGTGCCGGATCGCTTCGAGCCATGGCCAGCGCTCCCCTCTCCACGCCGAACCGCGTTTGTTCGCCCTGTCGTCTCGTTCTGGTCTATTGGGCGCGCCGACCTGTCTCGCGACTCCGTGCTTTCCTGGAGAAGATTCCCAGAACGAATCCACCGGCGATCAGCGCCCCGCCAGCGCAATAGCCGATGCGCGCAATACTCGAGTGGAAGTCGTAGTTTTGTTGAAGCTCGGGCGAGGGATCCTGATACGGAATCCCGGCAAAGCTCGCGTCGTAGAGAAGCCCGGCGGTGAACGCGATCACGCCTACGACGCCGGTCATCCACCACAAGTGTCGCTTGAGCATGGAGTGATTCTATCGGGCTCAAGAGGGCGAACCACAGAGGCGCCGCGGCAGGACGGGGTTGGCGAGAGCCTGCTGAACCCGAAGAGCTCACCGCCCGTCGGTGACAAGCCGGCGCGAGGGATGGAGTGGTCGACCGATGTGGAAGTTCATCTGGTTGGGTGCGGCCGGGATCGTCATCTCACTGGTGTCGCTGGTGATCCGGTACACGGCGTTCCTCGATCTCGAGGGATACGAGTTCGAACTCATCCTGCGCGCGCCCGCCGGCGACTACGGGAAGACGGGGGCGGCGCTGCACACGGGCCCGGGACCGTGCCTGCGCTATGGTCACGCGTACGATGGGTCCGAACGGGACGCGGAGGCGATCGCGCGCGAATTCCTGGCGGCCGGAATCGACGGCAAGAGGTTCGGTGATCTCGCGGGGTATTTCCGCGACTGGACCGAGGAGCTCGAGCGTTTGCATCACGTCGACGACGCCATCGGCGAGCACATCACCCTTCTCAGCCGCGCGTCGTTGGGAGCGGGGGTGATTGTGCGGCTCAACCATTCGCGATTCCGCGAGAGCGCGGAACGTGCGGAGCTCTCGCACCGGAACCGCGCTGTGGAGGCGTGGTCCATGCTCTCACCGGAACAGCAGGACACCGTGCGGCATGTCTTCGACCGAAATCCGCGCGGGTTCTCGCAGTGGCTTTCGGTCATGCATGCGTACTCGGGAGTGGAGACCGAGAAGAAGCTCGGGCAGCTCGCGGCGCATGTGGAGGACCTGATTCGGTCGGGGCAGACGGTGCCGAGGACGGTGGACGGCCTTGCGGGACTTCCCCCGGAGGCTCACAAGGACGGGTGGGGCGAGGACTTCGAGATTGAACAGACGGACGTGGGATACCGCATCCGGTCGAACGGTGGGGACTTCACCCGCGGTGGCGAGGGCTGGAACAAGGACTCTTTCCGCGAGGTCGCAGCGGCTGGCGCTCGCGGTGACGCCGGACAGCAGGACCCGGTCGATCCGGTCGAGGCGATCGCCAGGTCCTATGAGGCGCAGAGGCAGAGCAGATCTCCCGAAACACGATACGAAGTTGTCGAAACCTTTTCCCGATACTCTCCCTGTTCCGCTTTCGTTGTTGAGCGGCTGAACCAGGACGGGCGCTGTCTGGAGGGAGTCCGAAAGCTCTCCTGCGAGAGTGAGACGGGAACGATCACCGGCGAGCGCGTGCTCGGTCACGATTGCTGCGCCGGTCAGCCCTGCCCCGATCGATCCCCCGGCGGGTTGATGTACCGCTTCTATGAAGCACTCGCGCACCGTGATGACGAACGGTTGCGAGCGCTCGTGGATCCGGAAGGTCGCGTCATCGCCGAGCTTGGGGTGGAGGGACACAGGTCCGTCACCAAGAGCCATTCACGCCGGCAATTCGGAACGAACGTCCTTGGCGTACTTACGTTGAACCTGAGCTACGAGGAATGGGAGTGTTCCTCGACTCGTTCACGCTCACGAGCGTGAATTGATGACGGCCTGCGGAGCTTCGGATGCTGGCTGGCTCACCCCTGCACCGCACTCTCCCCTCCCCGCGGTTGTTCCGCCGATGCGCTGGAGGCCGCCTCCTCCCGCTGCTTCTTCATGGCCTTGCATCGCTCGTAATAGAGATCGAACTCCGCCAGGAATTCATCCGGATCCGCGAGCTTGCTCACGCAGATGGAGCGCTTCGATCTGGACGCTCCGCCCGAGTCGATGACCACGTCGAGATATGTTGTTCCCGTGAGGATGGTCTCACGGGGGCTCGCCGATTCCATATCGCCGAACGCGACTGGCCCCTCCCATTCGGGGGCACACACCTGGGCGAAGTCCATCCGAACCTCGTATCCCGCCTTCCTGCCGGCGAACGTGCGAGGCGGAAAGTAGTTCTCGACGTGCTCCTTCTCCGCTTCGGTGCTGGGTTCATAGCTGTACGCCAGCGACTGTTCGTGCGCCTCGGTGAAGGGGTCCTCGTACGCCTTCCACAGCCGTGCCTCGATCGCCTCCGCATGGGGGATGGCGCTCGACCATGACGATTCCGGGGGAGTTCGCAGGAGTGTCTGCACGGCTTCCGGCGTGAAGGACACGCCGACGTTTGCGAGCCGCGTACCGAGGGGTGGGTGCGCGTCGAGTAGGTGTGGCGTCTGCGCGCTTTCAATATCCAGATCGATGCGCTGCGAGGACGCGTGGTTCGACAAGCCCATTCTCGCGCGCCGCAAGATGGCTTGTTGAGACGGGTAGTCGTCGCTCGCGGACAACTCCGCCATGATGTCTTGCTGGAACTTGAAGTGAGCGCCGAGCTTCACCAGCGACCGCGCGATGTCCACGGGCGACGTCACCTTCGCTGCGAGCGCGTCCGAGGCCAGTTCGCTCCGACGTCTGCTGCGCAACACGGAGTCATAGAAGACGTTCCAGTAGGAGAGCATCCAGATGAAGACGGGCCAGGCCAGCCCCTTCGAGGTCAGCGCGTCGAGGTAGCGGCGAAAGCGGTCCAGCAAGGGCGCGAGCTTCTTCGCGTGCCCGCTGTCTCCTCCGAGGAAGTGCGCCATCTCGTGTGCGAGCAACGCGTCCGCCTCGGATCGCTCCAGCGCCCTCAGAAGCGACAGGCTGACGCAGAGGCTTCGGCCCGCGAGTTCGCGGTCACCTGCGCGCACCTTCGCTTCGGTGACGATGAAGTGCTCTCCGACCGTTGCGAGGATGTGGTCCGGTGCGGCGGTGTGGACGCGTTCGCACACCTCCCGGACGTGCCCCCAGAGTTCCGGAGCATCCGAGGGCTCGAGCACCTCTGCGTCCACTTCGACCGCGTACGGCGTACGTCTGAACATCACAACGAACACCGTCCACAGGCAGGCCAGCGACAACCCGCCAGCCAGCAGGGTGACGTAAGGGCTACCGAGGTCGAACCACAACTCCGGCACCCAGAACGACAGCCAGACTGCCAGGGCGTTCTGCGCGATCAGCTGAAGCGCGAGGACGATGCGCAGCAGGTTCCAGCCCACGAGGAAGCTGGCGTACTGGAAGCGACGCGAGACCACGGCCGCCAGGACACACAGGCCGGCAACGAGCATCGCCAGCAATCCCAGGAGCAATGCGACCATGGCCGATCGCCGCGCCCAGCCGAATTGGCGCAGATCCGAGCACGCATCGCCGACATCCTCACGGTACGCATCAAAGTACGGGTCCGTGTTCATGCATGCAGCCGAGGCCGGCACTGCGCGATAGAACGCAAGCAACTGACTCCGGACTGTTTCGTCGAAGTCCTCCGAGTTCCCGATCTCCGTCTCGACGGAGGTGAGGAGCGCTCCATCCCAGTCGTTCAGGGCGCTGGTCGAGAACCCATACGCGAACAGCGGGATTACGAAGAGAAGGACCGAGGGAACGAGCACTGCCCAGAGGAAATGGCGCATGGAGAGCGGGAGTCTACGTGGATGGAGGATGATAGGAGGTAGGACGAGCAGTTCTTCTCCAGCGACAGCCGCTCCCTGCCCACGGCCCGATACGCCGCCACCTCAGGCTTCTGTTTCAGATTCTCGAAGCAATCGTTCTATCGGCGCTCGGTCGAGCTCACCTGGAGCCCGAGTGGCATTGCCACGGAGAGGACCTTCGCGACGCCGACACGTGAATCGGAATCCCTGGGGACCACGACCGTCACCTGTCCCCTCGGCTTCTCGGCCGCGAATTGCGC
>JBAWAM010000772.1:0-2287 GCA_049589315.1 Myxococcaceae bacterium | reverse complement strand
ATCCACGAAGCTCCGGGGCAGATGTTTCACCACGGCGACAGCCACGCCCAGGTCCACCAGCGAATGAAGCACCCGCGGTGCGTCCCCAGGGGAACGCGCCAGCCGCAGCAACTCCGGTACGGCATCGCGAAGCCGGGGGTGACGGTAGGTGCCCACTTTGCACCGACTCGCCACAGCCTCCACCCGCTTCACCCATGCGAGCTGAGCGCTGGTCTCTGGAATCCTCGCACCAGACTGCCTGAAGCTGGCGGCCAGGGCGGGCTCACCAGAGACGTCCGCAATTCCCAGAAACCGGCAAACCTCTCGTTCGAGCTCATCGATTGACGTGGAGTTCTTGATCCAGCCCCGCTTGATGAGTTCGGTCACCGGCGCCAGCGAGAAGAGCCGGGCCTTGCGCGCGATGGCGTCCGCCTTCGATTTCTTCTCTTTGAGCTGCGCCTGCCAGAGCTGGAAATTCGACTCGAGATTGAGCCAGAACTCCGGCGAAGTCCCCAGCGCGCGCCCCAACTCCAGGGCGGTCTCTGCCGTGATGCGCTTGGCTCCCGACACGATCTCGCTGATGGCCTGCGGAGGCCGTCGCATGATCGTAGCGAGCTCCTTCTGGGTCCATCCCCTTGCATCCAGTTCGCGCTTGAGGATGGCACCGGGCGGGACCACGCGTGCAGGCCTCGGATTCTCGCTCATGGCATTCCTCCCGGACATCAGTGGTAGTCGACGATCTCGATGATCAGCAGCTCCTCACCATTCTTCTTTTCGACCACGCCGATGAGGCGGAACTGGTCGTTCAACCGCATCGAGCATTGTCCTGCCCGGTCACCCTTGAGCTGCTCGAATCGGAGCGACTTCACTTGCGGAGGTCCTGGGTACTCGGTGCCGCGGCGATCACGATTCACCCCAAGGGTGAATCCCCATATACACATCCAATCTCTGACGGTCAAACTGGCGCATCACCCCATGGGTGAAGAGGCACCAGCATCGATGCCTGCCCGCTTGCCGGGGACCCCGACCAGGTGGCGAAGATCGTGCTGCGCGGGATCGAGAAAGGCACGCCCGTCGTATACGCGCCCGCGATATGGACGTTGATCATGACCGTGATCCGCGCCCTGCCCGGGTTCGTGATGCGGCGAAACGGGTTCTAGGTTTCTTCCGGCAGAACTTCGAACCCAGAAGGCTCGAGTAATCGATAGGTCCGCCCGACCCTGGTCAGCGTACCGATGACGCGCACCACCCGACCGTCACGATGTGCCTCGAGCGCCCGGGTATGGGCTGGATCCGCAAGGTCAACGGTCACCCACGTCGACCCGACATCCGGCACGTCCGTCGCCAAGACGATCTCTCCGCGTGACGCATCCGTCCCGCGCGCCAATTTCACCACGTAGCCAGAAAGCTCGAGTCCGCTGAGACAACACATAAAACGCCAACTGATCGAAGCGCTGCGAGCGCGGCAAGGAAGTTCGAGCTGACGCCTGCGGCCCTTCCTCCAGGGCGCGATCGACCAGCTCCTCGAAGTTCTGCTTCGCCTCCTGAAGTCTCCAGGTCATGGACTTCCCTGTGCCACGTGTTCGGGCGGATGAGTCACCACCATCAGTGATGTGCCGAACCGGGAACTGACGTCCCGAAAAATCCCAGACAGCTGCAAGAAGAGCGCGTGCTCGTTTTCCGACGGAACGTCGAACACCTCGAGCGTCCAGTCCCGCCCGTCGAAATCGCCCACCAACGTTGCCCCCTCGTTCGCCCATCGGGTGGGACGCCCATCCGCCGCTTCCGACACAAGCCTGCGGATCTGCTCGCGATCGCTTTCCATAGCTCTCATAGGGAACCACCCAGAAGCTTCTCGACAAGCCCCTCAGCGAGCATGAGGGCCTGCTTCGCGTCCGAGAGCACCACGTCCTTTTGGGAATAGTCGGCGCGAACGCGGCGCGAGAGGAGGACGCGGAGTACTGCGGCTTCGGACGCGTCCAGCACTCCAGCAGCCGAGGCTTCGTCCGGTAGCCTTGCGTGCGCGAAGTACCCTTCCCCTCTCCGCGTCCGTGGAGTCGCGATTCCAATGCGATTCATCTGCGCCCAGCATGCCTGGTACGCCGCATAGTACGCGCGAGAAGTAGCTGCATTGGTCAGCGAGCACTCTCGCCGAAGGAGGCATCTTGCCGCCTCCAGATTCTCCCGCGCCTTTCGCTCCATCCCGCCCCCCAGTCCCACTCAGACTGAACGGCCGTATAGCGCGGCCCTCTGACGCTATCCCCCCGACAGCAGCTTCCGGATCCGGTCCGCCCCGCGGGTCGAGCGC
>JBAWAM010000771.1:0-3896 GCA_049589315.1 Myxococcaceae bacterium | reverse complement strand
ACGGAGCATCCGCTCCGCCCGCGCGTGGTCGTCCCGCTCTGCGAACGCCGCGGCGAGCGCCCGGAATCCCCGCGCGTCTCCCGGGACGGCGCGGGCCATCGCCTCGATGGTCTCCACCGCCTCCCGGTCCTTGTCCGCGCTCAGATAGGCGAAGGCGATGCGAACTGCGATCTCCGGGTCGTCGGTCAGCGACAGGGTGCGGTCGAACCACGCGCGCGCCCGGGCCCCGGTGTCCAGCCGGAGCGCCACCCGGCCCGCGTTCAACAGCAGCTCGACGTTCTCTGGATCCTGCTGGAGCGCGCTCGCCCACGCGGACTCGCTCTCCTCCAGCCGATGGGTGCTCTCGTAGACCTGCGCGAGGAGCCTCCAGGCCTCCGCGTCCGCCGGCATCACCTCCACCGCACGACGGAGCATCCGCTCCGCCCGCGCGTGGTCGTTCCGCTCTGCGAACGCCGCGGCGAGCGCCCGGAATCCCCGGGCGTCTCCCGGGACGGTGCGGGCCATCGCCTCGATGGTCTCTACCGCCTTGTCCGAACGCCGGGATTCGAGCTCGACCTGGGCCAGGACCAGGTACCCGGTGGGCTCGGACGGGTCGAGGCGGATGGCGCGCTTGAGGTGGATGCGCGCGCGGCTCCGCTTTCCCGACTCCGCCAACACGCGTCCCATCAGGAGCTGGCCGGGCGCCCAGGACGGAGCGCGTTCGATCACCTTGCGCAGGGTCCGCTCCGCCCGCCCGAGATCGCCGATGCGCGCGTACTCCTCTGCCAGCGAGGTCAGGAGGTAGGGATTGCCCTCGTCGGTGACCAGGGCCAGGCGCAGCTCGTCCAGCGCCTTCCGATGCTCACCTTCATGATGCAGCAGCCGCGAGCGGAGGAAGTGGGAGTACGAAGCGGATGAGGCGTAGTTCTCACCCGAGTCCCGCGCGGCCCGCATCGCCTCGGTCATCGCCTGGTGGTCGACCCGGGGTCGCGCGGACCTGGGCGGTGCCGCCCCCGCCCCGAGAGGGAGAAGTCCGACGATGACGACGAGGTGAGCAGGCAGTCGCGGCATCCGAGCAGATCCTAACCCGTCCGCGTCCTCGTTGCCTCGCCCTCGAACGCGCCCACACGCCCCTACGCGGGGCGGGTCGACAGAAGTCGTTTGATCACCGTCTCTACGTCCGCATCCTCGAGCGCGTCCAACGTGTGCGTTGCGAAGGCGACTTCGAACTCGCGCTCCAGCGAAGGGAGGATGCGCGCCAACGTGTTGTTGATGGCCGCGGACTCGCACTCCGGCAGCGCAAGGAGGAAGGTGCCGCCGCCTGCGTGGCAGACCACATCGGGCACGCGCAGCGCCTGCCGCAGCCTGCTGGCGCACGCGCGGAGGCGATCGCCCAGCGGGGACTTCGAGGTCAGCACCGAAACGGAGAGCTGTCGCTGGTAGCGCCGGCTGCGCGACATCTCCTGCTCGAGCCGGAGCGCGAAGCCGACGCGGTCGAGCAGCCCCGTCTCGGGATCGCTCCCGGCGAGACGCAGGAGGTTCTGGCTGCGTTCGAGCTCGCTCTCGGCGCGACGGAGCTTCAGGGCCCGTTCGGCGCACGCGAGCAGCTCGAGCGCCTGGAAGGGCTTGGCCAGGTAGTCCACCGCGCCCAGGTTCAAGGCGCGGAGCTTGTCCGCGACGCCCTGGTGCGCCGACAGGAGGATCACCGGGATGTCGACCGTGTCGCTGGACGCCTTGAGCGCCGCCGCCGCGTCCAGGCCATCCAGCCGCGGCAGGAACACGTCCATCACGATCAGGTCGGGCTTGAGCGCGCGCGCCCGGGCCACGCCCTCCGCGCCATCGCGGGCGATTTCCACGCGGTATTTCGACCGGAGGATCTCCTGGACGATGGCCGCGACCTCCGGCTCGTCCTCGACAACCAGCACACGGGGCAGCGCGTCCTCCTGCGGGATCACCGGCGGCTGCACGGGCGCGTTCTCGTGGATCATCGGGACCGTGAAGATCATCGCGCAGCCCCCCGCGTCGGGGGCCTCGGCCCAGATCTCACCGCCGTGCAGCTCGACGAACTCCCGGCAGATGGCCAGCCCCAGCCCGGTTCCACCCGGTCCGTGCCGGTACCGATCGAACACGAGGTGGAGCTGGTCCGGAGGAATCCCCGATCCGTTGTCCTGGACCACGATCCGTGCGCTGTCGCTGTCGGGCCGACGCAGTCGCTGGGCGCGGACCACCACCTCGCCGTTCTCCGGCGCGTGCTGGATGGCGTTGGTGACGAGGTTCTCCACGACCTCGCGCAGCTTCACCTCGTCGCCGACGACGATGAGCGACTCCGGCGTCTCCGCCCGGAGCGCCACGCCTCGCTCGGCCGCGAGGATCTCCAGCTCGGTGACGGTCTCCTTGCAGATCTCCGCCACGTCGAGCTGCCGCGCATCGATCGAGTAGCGCCCGTGCTCCAGCTTGCCGCGCTCGAGCAGCGACTCGACCAGCTCGAGGATCTTCTTTCCCTGCCGGTTCATCGCCTCGACCGAGGCGCGCTCCTGCGGCGCGGCCAGCGTCTCGAGCAGCAGACGGCCGTGACCCAACAGGACGTTGAGCGGCGAGCGCAGGTCGTGGCTGCACACCGCGATCATCTCGTCCTTGAACCGGTTCAGCTCCTTGAGCCGCTTGTTCGCTTCCGTGAGCTCGCGGTAGCGGTCGACGTATGCAGACTCCAGCTCCTCGCGCTTCCGCTTGAGGGCCGTGTGCAGGCGGGCATTGCGGACCGAGTTCGCCACCGCTGCGGCCACTGCCTGGAGGAACTCCTGGTCCTCACGGCCGAAGCTTCCTTCCGACCGCGACACGCGCAGGAACAGCGCGCCCAGCAGGTCGTCCTGGCAGATCAGCGGCTGGACGAGAATGCTCCGCACGCCCAGCGGGACGATGTTCGGCCGCACCTCCTCCATCAGCGGATCGCGCAAGGCGTCCTCTACCCGAACCGTCTGGCGGGTCTCCAGGGCGCGCCGCAGCTCCGGGTATCGTGCGAGGTCGATCTCCATCGCCGCGGCGCCGGGGATCTCCCGGGACGCGACGACGTGCGCGCTGCGTGGGCTGTCCCCTTCGACCAGGATCACCGAGCAGCGATCGGAGGAGATGACCCGGCTGACCTTCTCCACTGCGATCCCGAGGATCTGCTCCAGCTCCAACGAGCTGGTCGCCGCCTGGGTGATCTCGAGGAGCATCTCCATCCGGAGTCGCGACACCTGATCGCGTTCGATGAGGCGTCGCGCCCGGACCGCTGATTCCAGGCGCGCGGCGAGCTCGTCGTCCGAGTGGATCCAGTCGTCCACGCCCAGGGCTCGCACATCCTCGAGCGCCCCCCGGCTCACGTCCGCCAGGATGGGGATGTCGCGGAAGGCCTCACTCGTGCGGATGTGTGCGAGAGCGTCCTTCACCGACCCATCCTGCGAGGCGAGCAGCACCGCTTCGGGCTTCAGCGTGTTCGCCACCGAGATGAGCTGGCTTGCCGTATCGACGGTGGCGCAGCTGTAACCACGCAACGTCAGCTTCTGGACAACTGGAGCCGTCTGCGGCCGAGAACCTACGACCAGCACCCGGCCGCGCCCGACCGACGACGCATCCGCGTTCGCCATCTCAGTCGCACCAACAGAGAGCGGGTCGTTCATTGACCGCCATTATGCCATTCAGGGTAGGTGGATCTATCCGAAGTGACGCCAACCGCGCTTGATTGCCCGCCTGATCTCCCTGCATACGCAGAGTTGAGGCGTCTGGTTGCGCGCATATACTCGCCGCACCCGAAGGACGGGATCCACTTCATGAACCTGCGCGCCCTCTGTCTCACCCTCTCGCTCCTGCCCGCGATCGCGCTGGCGCAGTCGAACGAGTGGAGCACCTTCCCGGGCTCTGATTCCAGCCCCTCGGCC